>JAKEHX010000415.1 GCA_022614795.1 Planctomycetaceae bacterium
TCTCCGAGTACGATTCGTCCAGCACGATCGGGACGGGAAGTTTCCGCGCAGATTTGACCAAGCCCTGTTCAACCAGCGGGTCCCCTCGATGCGCGCCCGATTGCCAGGCGTTCGTCGAACGGTTCATTCGCTCGCTGCGCTACGAGTGCTTGAACCATTTTGTATTTTTCGGAGCAGGGCATTTGGACCGAGTCGCAGCTGCCTATCGGAGTCACTACCTAGCTGAACGCCCTCATCAAGGCAAGGATAACGAGTTACTGGTGCAGCAAAAGGGAAGGACGGGAAAAAGGCCGTCCCAGTATGAATCTACGGGGCCAGCACGCGTGGCCTTGAAGGACATTCGCTGCCACCAGCGTCTGGGAGGACTGCTGAAGCACTATAGCCGCAAGGCTGCTTAATCTCGCGGGCCATTACTCGGGCACCGATCACCTGGGCTGTAGCAGAGTGTAGTTAATCAACCTGAATCGACAGCAATTGGCCGGAATATGCAATTGGCGACGAATTGCGATAACACACAAAAACAGGCGTGTTTCAGCGATGATTTGCGGACTTTGCCCGAATCGGAAATGACACAATATTACTTATCATCGGCCAGGATCAAGATGATGTTCGGCCGGGACTCGCGCGAGTCGGCAGCCTGGGCCGCCACAGGAACGAGCAGGACCGTAGCAAGCAGGGCGAGGCGGACGTTCATGGTGATGGATCCTCGTTGGACGAGCGGCTGGCGAGCGGGAACAATGCGATCAGTCTAGCAAAAGCTGGTTCCGTTGCTGAAGGCGCCAGAGTTCAGGCGGGATTTCCTGAAGTCTGGCGACTTCAGCTACGTGTTTGCCAATGACCGCCGAGCATCGCTCTCAACACGACTCGCCGCAGCCGCGACGCCGCTGGCAGTTCTCGCTGCGCTGGATGGTGATCTGCGTCTTCGCGCTCTGCATTGTCCTGGCCATCGCAGCTCAGTTTCCGCGTCAGTCGTCGTTCGCCGTCTTCATGATGCTCCTTTTGCTGTTTCCCCTGGTTGTCGTCGCGCTGCTGCGAGCACTTCTCGCTCGCTTGGGACTGGAGGATCCCGCGCGCCAATGCCTGGGACTTTGGCCGCCGGCAAAGGCCCCTTCACTTGGGGCTGGCTTGACGACCGCGATCCTGTCGATGATCACTCTCGTTGGTCTCTGGCCGCTGGTGCGCGAGATTGGTATCACGCTGTCGCTCCTCGCCTGGCAGCCCATCGCAAACTACACGTACACCTGGGCTGATGCGGGCCGCAGCATGTCCGAGGCCTTTTACAGTGGCGGCTACTGGCTCCGGCTCTGGAAATGGGAAGCCTGGTCCGTAGGCCGCTGGTGGCTCCTCTTCGGCGTCATCCTCTTCGCGTGGCTCGCTGCGTCGGCGCCTTGGCGCCGCTGGCTGAAAGCCGAGCCCGTGCCCGCTACACTCGCTCGCTTTCTGGCCTTCGCGCCCTGGCTGATCGTGCTCGAATTCGCCTTCCTGATCGGCGTCTGGATCGGATCTCCCAGCACCGTCCCCGAACCGAGCACCGGCTTTGTCGTCGGCATATTCTCATGGGACCTGTGGCACTGGAACTGCTGGCGCGATCGCGAGTGGCTGATCCGCGGCGCACTCCCCACGCTGGTCGCTGGGACCGTCTTTTTCGCAGGCGTCCTCCGCTGGCGCTGGCCGGTCGCCGTCGTCGCCGCGCTGATCCTCATCCCGATCGCGCTCATGTTATCCGTGGCTTGCACTGTTGCGTATCAGAACGGCTTTCCAAAGCTCCTATAGAGAATGGTTGTTACAGCGCGAAACTAATTCATCTCCGCCTCGTTGTTATCATGGGGGTGTCGATCCTTATCACCGCGAATGGAGGGTGACAAATGCGATTCGCAATGCTGCTCGCGCTCGGCCTTGCGCTCGGCGTCCCTGCCGCAACCCCCGCTGATGATAAAAAGGACGCCCCGCTCTCGAAAGACAGCTACGTCAAGGTCCGAGTCGAGGTCGAGCTGCGGGGCATCCTCCGGGACACCGACAAGGGCGCCACGGTCACCACGCGAGACCAGTTGTACAACTTGTTCAACGATGCCGAGGAGATCACTCGCCCGTCGAGGGGCACGGTCTACGCGCTCGACTTCGCCCGAGCCAAGGACCTGCGTGAATTGGCAAAGGTATTGAGCGGCAAGGAGGTCGTCGTCGTAGGGATGAGCGAGTTGCGCAAGGTAATCGAGATAACGCCGATGGGAGGGGAAACCGGCGCTGGCTCTCCGCACCCGCCCCCCACCCCGACGTGGAGCCTCCAGCGAACCGTGCTGGTAACCGGCCTGAAGTCGGCTGGAGACAAGTAGCGCCCGTCAGCCAAACCCGGCCCTGCGACCGGCCGCTATCGCTGCCCAACGCCACTCTGCATTTCCTCGCCCGGCTTGAGACCGGGGATGAAGTACTCGACGTATCCCAGGTGCATCTCGTCGGAAAGCTGCCGGCCCCAGTGGACGGTCTGGGTGGAGTCGGGGTTGGCCGGGTTCCGGTTGCTGTTGTCGTACCACACGGTGAATTTGATCATTTCGCCGCGGGCGACCGGCTGCGGCTCGAAGTAGCGATAGAGCAGCTGCCAGTTGAAATCGTACCGCGGAATGTCGAGCAGCGCGCGGGACTTGTCGTCTGCGTCCGTGATTCGGTAGCGGCAGGCGGTGGCCCGCGCGTGCATGTGCGGCAGGAGGCTGAGCAGCTGCATATCGCACGGAGCGCGCAGAATCGCTTCCTCGCGGTGATTGCTGGCTCCCGGCGGAATGCTGAGTCGCAAGTTGGCCAGGCCGACCACATGGACTTCATGTTGCGGCGGCTCCTTGGCGTAGATGACGCCAATCCGCGAGCGGTCCGAAGTCTCCGTGCCGTTGGTTGTGTAGTGGACCTGGCAACGCAACCGGCACCCCTTGGGCAGACGCTTGGCAAAGCCCGGCGGATAAATCAGCGTCGAATTGCCTGGAACATAGACGCCCCAAAAGCCGCCGACCTCATCCAGCAGGTCGTCGATTCGCGACGACTGCTTCCGACCGGCCGGCTGAATATAGATCAGCATGTGATGGACGACGGTGCGATCCCCCGGTTGCACTTCGATCGCTTGGACCCACTTGTCCTCGGCCAGGTTGGTGTCGATCAGCACGCTCTGGTAGGGAATGATGCCGCTGGCCTTGATCGGCACCGCTTCGGAAAACGCGAATACGGCATCGGGCTTGCCGATGAGCCAGCCCGAGGCGAACGAGCGAGGCTGGTGAGCGTCGGCCGCATCGCCGAGGGCTTTGCCGCCGGCAATCCACGCGAGCAGGTCGGTCTTGTCCGATTCAGCCAGCGACCGGTCGTTGGCCCACAGGCTGGGCTGCTGGTCCCGCGCCGCTCCGCGTGTCTGTTCAGGCGCCTCATCGGGGGGCGCGGCAAACCAGGGAGGCATAATGCCCTGCTCGACCACCTGTTTGATCATTGGGGCATGTGCCGCGACATCTTCGTACGTCGTCAGCGAGAACGGCGCGACACCCCCGTCGCGGTGGCACTCCACGCAGTGGGCCTGCACGATCCGCGAGATGCGGTTGTGATAGGTGAGGGACAAATCCGCGCCAGGTTTCGGCGGCAAATCGAGTACGCAGCCCGGAGCGCTCGTCGCGGCCACGTGCGGCTGCCGCCCCGCCAGCAGGGCCTCGAGGGCGTCGGCCAGATACCGGTGGCGCGGAGCATCGATGGCGTAGCCCTGGCCGTACTGGTCGTCGATGGCGCCGTGATAGACGACCGTCCGCGACGCATCGAGCACGATCACATCCGTGGTCGTCAGTGCTCCGACCGCCCTGGCCAGCGAGCGGTCCGGATCGGGCACGTAGATCGCCTTGCCGCCCAGCGACTTCGCGGCGGACTTCATCTCGGCGATCTTGTCGGTTGCCTGCGGGTTCACCAGGATCCACGTGACCTCGCGTTTCGAATACGACTGGGCCAGTTTCGCCAGCGTGGGGAGATACTTCTGGCTGAGCGGGCAACTGGTGCTCGTCATGGCCACGACGATGGCCCGCTCCCTCGCGAAACGGCTGAGCTGCTGGGTTTCTCCCGCCAGATCCGTGAACGAGGCATCGGCCACCCTGCGTCCCACCCCGTGATCGCCCGGCCTGAGCGGCTGCGGACCTTGGCGGAGCGATGCCGCCGGCGCCGGACCGCGGCCCTTGCCGGCGCGGGGCGGCGGCTTCGCCGGGGCTGGAGCTGTGTCCGGCGTGGCGTCGCTGGCCAGGAATTCCATGGCTTCTGCGAGCGTAATCGCGCCGTCGCCGTTCTTGTCCCGCTGTTTGAAGAATGGCGATTGCGGCAATTCCTCCGTGCTGATCTTGCCGTCGCCGTTCTTATCGAGCTGCCGGAATCGTTCCTTCAAGGACTTTTCAGCCGCGTCCTGGGCCAATGCTGGATGCGCCAAGAACATCGTTGCCGCGAGCAACGACCCTAGGGCGAGGTTCTTCCCCATGAAAAAAGCCAACTTCCTGTGAGATTCAGGCCCCAAGCGGCAGAACTGCCGCCAGCGCGAAGCGTGTATCATAGCAGAGAGTCAGGTGCAGCCCTTACGAAATTGGCACGCCCGGCCATTTTTTGCAGCGCACTGCTCGAAGCCGTACCGCCTTGCAATTCTCGCGGGCGCGGGCATCCCAGGCCAAAGCAGCACGCCTGGACATGCCGATCCCCTGCCACAGGTCAGATATCGACAATCACTTCCGCCTGCCAGGTTCCATCGTGGTTTTGCTGCACCGTCAGCCCGTGATAGGTGATCGCCTTGACTTCGTGGTCCATCGTGTGCCGGGCCGGGTCCATCGGCTCGCCGCGGCAGGTAGCGCGCAAACAGATCGGCGAGCGGGAGGCGTCAGCCTCCCGATAGTCTTCCACGAGAGAAGAGTCGGGCGAATCGGGGTGCTCGCGCACGCCGCCCGCCGGACCAAGCTCGATCGCAAATTCCGCCAGCAGCAGCTTTTCGGATTCAAACGCGTAGAGTAGCTCGCTCAGCCAGTCGAACAATAGATACGCCGGCTCACTGGCCGACAGCTCGACGGTCCGCGATTGGACGCCGCGGACCGCTTCCGGATTCGCGACGAGCATCGCCAAAAGGCCCCGCCCCGATTCAACCAGCAGCTGCTCCAGCGTCGCTGCTTTCACGCGCAGCCCCAGATCAGCCGTGTGGTCGAAGTGCTCGAACATCGTCCGGACGCGTTGCAATGTGCGTCCTACAGCTCCTTGAGGCGCAGATTGCGGTACTCGACGTGCGCCCCGTGGCCGCAGAAGCCAATGTAGCCCTTGTCGCGCTTCAGGCCCGGATGGTCCTTGCCGTCGAGCGTCTTGGGAGTGCTCGCTTTCTCGATGTCGGCATCGACGATTGTCTCGCCATTGAGGATCACCTTCACCTGCTTTCCCTTGACGATGATCTCCTCGCTGTTCCACTCGCCGACCGGCTTCTGATGGCCGGTCTTCGCGGCCACGACGCCATAGACCGAGCCGTGATGCTGCCACTCCTTGAGGCCTTTGTACTTGTCCGACGAATCGTCGAGCACCTGGATTTCCATCCCCACATAGGCCGGATCGCCCGCGAGCGGCGTGCGGATGCCGATGCCGTTGTTGGCGCCGGGCGTGAGCTTGAACTCGAATTTGAGGTGGAAGTCGGCGTATTCCTTCTCGGTGTAGAGGTTGCCGCCCCCCTTCGGCTTGCAGACGATGGCCCCCTCGACCACTTCGTAGCCATCTTTGCCCCCCTGCCAGCCGGCGAGGGTCTTGCCGTCAAACAGGCTGGCGAAGCCCTCCTCCGAATCGGCGGCATGAACCGGGGCGACGAGGGCGAGCAAAGCCAAAGCGACAAGCGAGCGGCAGGACATGGCGGGTTTCCAGGGAAGGGGTGACTGGCGGATTGACGCCCACGATTATAGCCTCCGCCGCCGGATAGTACTGCGTCAACGGCTGGCTTTCGGGTGCCACGTCCCACGCTTGCGTGGGCGTGTGCTCGGTGGCAAGAACTCTTGCGCCGCGCCGCCGTCTTACCTGCGGAGGCACGCCGTTGAAGACTCCCAGCCTGCGGTTCTCGCTGCGATTTCTGCTCCTGGCCAGCGCCCTGATTCCGCTGGCTGGCTATTGGCTGGCGCTCCCCACGCTCCATGCCCAGCGCTTTGCCGCGGCTGTGGCCGGCGGCGACTATGCGGCCGCGGAGAAACTGTGCGTCGATCGCCGGAAACCATTTCCCGGCCCTGGAAAGAGCACCGCATTTTCCAACCGCGACCTTCCATCCAGGAGCTGACGCTGGGCGATTTGTGGTCCGGCAAGCGGGAGCTGTTTGTGACGATTGCCTATGGCGACGGCAGCGGGCTGGCTAGGGCGTGGAATGCACCGCAACGCGCCGCGGCATCGAAATCGGCATGGCCATTCCATAGCCCTTTTCGGCCCGCAACGTGCGTTCTACCGCAAGCGAACGCCCATCGTATTTCGCTAGCCCAGACAGCGACGCCAAGGGCCAACGTCAGCCACTGCCCGCGACAAGCTGTCGTATCAAGAGGAGCCAACATGCTCGTCAAAAATTGGACGCTTCGAATTACCGGCCAGCCGAGCGAGTATCACGTTCACGTTGAATGCGACGGCACGGTCGAATCGATCCCCGACCTGCACGAGAGCTTGCGCTGCCTGCTGGGCAACCTGCGGCTCACGGAGGAAGAAGTCGAAGCCGATCTGGCCGCGGTCGGCCGAAGTCGCCTTCCACGCCCTGGGGTGGATCTTCTGGGGCGCAACGATCTGCGTCCTGGACTTCAATTTGTCGCATCGCCCGCACCCGAACCGCCCTGCGCGAGACGAGCCTGGGGCGGCTTGTGCCCTAACGCGGCGCTAAATTCCCTCGCGGACCTCGGCGGCTTGGATTCTAATAGTTGATCGTATTCCACAGCTGTCGAGCGCACCATGAAGTTTCGTCCCGCCCTAGCGGTGATTGCTCTTGCCATGCTTGGCAATGTGCATAGGGCCGCTGCCGACGATGCCGCCATGCTGTTTGAGAAGTCCGTCCGCCCGCTCTTCGAGCGCAAGTGTTTTGAGTGCCATTCGTCGAAGGCCGAAGAGCTCAAAGGGAACTTGAAGCTGGAAACCGCGGAGCTGGTGCTCAAAGGGGGCGCGACGGGGCCAGCGGTGATTCCCGGCGATGTCGAGAACAGCTTCCTGCTGCGGGCCATCCGCTATCAGGAGGAAGATTATCAGATGCCTCCCAGCGGCCGCTTGCCCGATGAGACGATCGCCCTCGTGGAGAAATGGGTGAAAGCCCTCAAGGCCGACGACAAGCGGCAACGGACGCGGAGAGGGGGCGGCCGCTAATTCAGGTACACGAATTCATTCGCCCGCATGAGCACGCGGACGTAGCTTTCCCAACCGGCGTCTCCCACCTTCTTCAGGTACTCCTGGCCGAGTGTCTTCTCCTCGTCCGTCGCCGGGCGGGCAAAGAGCAGCGTGTAAGCCAGGTCGATCCGCTCGGCGTCGTTAGGTTTCGTCTCGCGAATGCGGGCGGCCAGCTTTCCCGCCTGCTCGTGCACGAATGGGTCGTTCAGGAAATACAGGGCCTGGAGCGTCGTCGTGCTGGTTGTGCGGCTGGCGGTACTGGCGCCCGTGTCGGGGCCGTCGAAAATCGCCAGGAACGGATGCCG
Source organism: Planctomycetaceae bacterium (assembly GCA_022614795.1). Classification (GTDB taxonomy): domain Bacteria; phylum Planctomycetota; class Planctomycetia; order Pirellulales; family Pirellulaceae; genus CAYLLN01. The sequence continues at coordinate 7,665 of JAKEHX010000415.1, forward strand.
CTGGATCCGCTGCGTCATCAGATAGACGCTGCGGCGATTGGTGTCATAGACCGCCTTGAACGGCTTGTGCTGGGTGAAATCCCAGTCTTTCTGCGGCGGGAAGGGATGGGCCTGGCCCGGCGTGCGGTCGAGATTGCCGCCCAGAACGAGCAGCGTGTCGCGAATCGATTCGGCATCAAGACGGCGGCGAGGGAATGGGCTGAACAGATCGGGCCATTTCAGATTTCGGATTTCAGATTTCAGATTGTGTTCGTCCCCCGCCTTCAAATCTGAAATCTGAAATCTGAAATCTGAAGTCTGCTGGTACGAGCGCGACGAAACCATCAGCCGGTGCATCGCCTTGACCGACCAGCCGCTTTCCATGAACCGCAGGGCGAGCCAGTCGAGCAGCTCGGGATGGCTCGGCGCCTGGCCCTGCTTGCCGAAATCGTTGGGCGTGGCGACCAGGCCGCGGCCAAAGTGTTGCTGCCAGATGCGGTTGACCATGACCCGGGCGGTCAGCGGGTTCGCGGGGTTGGCGATCCAATCGGCCAGTTCCAGGCGACCGCTCCCTTTTTCCTCGGAAGGCAGCGCCTGACCGCCCAGCACCAGCGGAAAGCGCCGCACCACTTCGCTTCCCAGCCGCTCGGGGTCGCCCTTGAGCTGCACCTTGCAGTTCTCGATCTTCTTTCCCTCGGCCACGGCATAAGCCAGCTCAAACGGCAGCGGCGAAAGCTCCGCTCCCTCGCGCTTCTTTTTGGCGGCTTTGAGCTGGGCGTCCAGGTCCGCGGCTTTCTTTTTGGCCGCTTCCACATCACTCTCGGCCGCTTTCCGCTGGTCCTCGCCCGCGTCGCTCTGCTTTTGCAACTCGTCCAGCCGCGTCTGGGCTTCTTTGGCCTCCTTATCCGCAGCCTTCTTGGCTTCCTCCGCCGCTTTGACCTCGGCCAGCAGCTGGTCGTCGATCCGCTTGCGCTCGGCCAGGGCGGCGGCCACGATTTCGCCGTCGGCCAGTGGGACAAAATCGCGCTGCCGCTTTTCCAGCTCGATGCCCGGCCAGGGATAGCGCGTGCTGTGGAAGATGCCGTAGATTGCGTAGTAGTCTTCGGTGGTGATCGGATCGAATTTGTGGTTGTGGCAGCGGGCGCAGTTGAGCGTGTGCCCGAGAAACGCCCGGCCGAGGTTGTCGATCGTGTCTTCGATCGTCAGGTGCTGCGGATAGTCATCGACCCGCGAGCCGAACCGCCGGGCATTGGCGATGTAACCCGTGGCGATAATCTGGCGGTGCTTTTGCTCCTGGGAATCAGCCGGCAAGAGATCGCCCGCCAACTGCTCGCGGATGAAGCGGTCGTAAGGCATGTCGGCATTGACCGCGTCGATGACCCAGTTGCGATAGCGGTACATCTGTGGAATCGGGTAATCGCTGTTGTCGCCGGCCGTGTCGGCATACCGTACGACATCGAGCCAATGCCGGCCCCAGCGCTCGCCGTAGTGAGGCGAAGCGAGGAGGCGCTCGATGGTCGCTGACCAGGCTTTTTCGCCGTCTTGATGATCCGATGGAGAGACGGAGGGACGGAGAGATGGAGGGAGGGACAGAAACTCCTCGAGTTCCTCCACACTCGGCGGCAGGCCGATGAGGTCGTACGACACGCGCCGCAGGAGCGTCCGCGGATCAGCGTCGGGCGCGGGCGAGAGGCCTTTCTCTTCGAGCTTCGCCAGAATGAAGTGGTCGATCGGGTTCCGCGGCCAGGCGGCGTTTTTGACGGCTGGAATCGCGGGCTCGACGGGGGGCGTATAAGGCCAGCGCTGGCGGGCCGCTTCGATATCCACCGTGGTTGCCGCGGGCGCCTCGCTGTCTCGCGGATCGGGCGCGCCGCGCTTCACCCAGCTTTCGAAATCGGCGACAACCTCTGCCGGCAAGCGCCCCTTTTCCTTGGGCGGCATCTGGAGGTTCTCGTCGGTGTAGCGGATCGCCTGAATCAGCAGGCTTTTCTCAAGATCGCCGGGCACGATCGCCGGGCCGAGGTCGCCACCCTTCCGCGCCGTCTCGCGCGAATCGAGCAGCAGGTTCCCTTCCACCTTCTTGGCCTTCGCGCTATGGCATTCGTAGCACCGCTCGACAAGGACCGGGCGAATCTTCTTCTCGAACAGCTCGATCCCTTCCTTATCTTCCTCGGCGGCACGAAGCGAGCCGAACGACAGCACGACAAGGATGGGCAGACCGATCCAGCGCATGGCAGGCATCCGGCGGAAGGCGCGAAAACGCAGACCCATATTTTAACACAAGGCGGCGCGCCGCTGCCTAGGTAATCGTCGGCCCGATCTGCCGCACTGCTTCGTACATGACGACCGCCGCCGTCGCCGAGAGATTCAGGCTGCGCACCGCTTCGCGCATCGGCACGCGCAGCGTCTGGCCGCTGAACTGGGCCAGCAGCTCAGCCGGCAAGCCGCTCGACTCGCTGCCGAAGAGCAGTACGTCCCCCTTTTGGAAGTCGGCGTCCGTGTAGAGCCGCGTCGCGGTCTTGGTCAACAGCCACAGCCGGCCGGCGGCGATGGGCGCGGCCAGTTTCGCGGCCAGCTCAGCCCAGTTTTCGACCACTTCCCATTCCAGGTGCGGCCAGTAATCGAGACCGGCCCGCCGCAGCTCCTTCTCGTCGATCCGAAAGCCCAGCGGTCTCACCATCCAAAGTTTCGCCCCGATCGCCACGCAGCTCCGCCCGATGTTGCCCGCATTGGGCGGAATCTCCGGCTGGTAAAGGACGACGTGTAGGAGGGGCTCGTATTTCACGGCTAGGGTTTGGCGGTTGCCCCGGCGCACTTTGGCGTCAGAGAGGCGGGGGATAGAATCAGCGGCTTGGGTCGGCACCGTGTAGAACGTGGTACTTCGGTACTCAGTACTCAGTACTTAGTACTCAGTACCAAGGACCGCGTTCAAGTTACCTAGCTCAATTGCCGTCGCAAGCGCCAACTACGGTGACTTCCGCCCGCCTCGCCATGACCACCTCAACTAATCGATTAGCCCGTTATACCGCTGCCCTGGAGTTTGCCGAGCGGCAGGTTGCGGCACTCACCAACAAGCACCCCGATTTCTTCCCGATGTACACGGTGCAGGGTAAGTGGCACCACACAGGGGAGGCCTGGACGCATTGGACCGACGGATTTCTGGGCGGGATGATGTGGCAGTTTTGTCTGCGCACCAAAACCCAGCAGTGGCGAGCGAAGGCGGAGCACTACTCGAAACTACTCGAGCACCGGCAGCATGACCGCAACGTGCACGACCTGGGATTCATTTTCCTCAGCACGTATTTGCCGTGGTATGAGCTTGCATCTCGGGAGGGCGAGGCTCCCGCCGAGCTGCGTACGGACAGAGTGACGGAGAGACCGAGTGACGGAGAGACAGAGGGACCGAGTGCAAGTCCCTCCGTCTCTCCCTCTCTCCTTCACTCCGTCCTCATCCAGGCCGGCCGCACGCTCGCCATGCGGTTCATCCAGCCGGGAGATTACTTGAGGTCGTTCGTGGCCTCCGAGTCGCTGTTCATCGACATCATGATGAACGTGCCGATCATCTTCTACGCCGCAATCGAGATGGGCGACCGCGAGCTGGCCCGTGTGGCCACGCTGCACAGCCGCACGACGCGGGACACGCTCGTCCGGGCCGATGGCTCGACGGCCCATGAAGGGATTTTCGACCTGGCCAGCGGCAAGTTCCTCAGGCAGACGACCCATCAGGGGCTGCGCGGCGACTCGGCCTGGGCAAGGGGCCTGGCCTGGTCGCTGTATGGCTATAGCAAGTGCTACACACTGACCGGCAACACGGAGTTTCTGGAAGTGGCCGAGCGGAATGCCCGCTACTGGATCGACCACCTGCCGCCGGACAAGGTCTGCTACTGGGATTTTGACGCGGACCTTTCGCAGCCGCCGCCTTGGGGCCGGCAGAAGGAATCGAGTGCGGCGGCCATTGCGGCCAGCGGCCTGTTGGACCTGGCCCGGCAAACGCCGGATTCCGCCCGCGCCAAGGAATATGAAGCGACGGCTGTGGCCATGCTCGACGCCCTGGTCGAGCCGGAATACCTGGCGATCGACACGCCCGGCTGGGAGGGGATCCTCAAGCACGGCGTATATCACACGGCCAAGAATCTGGGGGTCGATGAATCGGTAATGTGGGGCGAGTACTTCTTCGTCGAGGCGCTGACCAAGGTCGTGACCAACAGCTTCGACCGCGTTTCGCCGGGGGCGCTGGCCAGAAACCGCCAGAAGTATCGGGCTTTAGCCTGAACGAAGAGAGAATACAAAGCCGTCCGGCGCTGGACTAAACTGACTAGCTATGACTACGCCTCACGATCACTTTGCAATTTGCAATTCTCAATTTGCAATTTGCAATCAGCGACTGTGTGGTGCTTCCCATTGCAAA
>JAKEHX010000416.1 GCA_022614795.1 Planctomycetaceae bacterium
AACCCATCTATGGCCCGCGCCGTCAAGGAACGGACGTTGATTTTTACCCCAGAATCTTCCTCTCTTCCGGGGCAAGTCGCAGGCTTGTTGAGTCGCGAAGCGACTTGCGACGCTCTTGAACTTCCCGAGAACGAGTGCGAGAATCGTAGCCATCGCCGCGTGGTCCTTTCGTTACGTGAAAAAGGGACAAAGCTTCGACGGTTCGTCGCGTGAGGGAGGGAGCCGCAGCGTCTTGACCCCAGGGGACGCCATGACCGAAGAAACTCTGTTCCACGAAGCGTTGGCCAAACCACCCGACGAGCGGGCCGCGTTCCTCGACGCTGCCTGTGCCGCACAGCCGGAGCTGCGCGCCGCCGTCGAAGCCCTGTTGGCGGCCCACGAGGCGTCCGGCCCCTTTCTGGACCAGCCCGCGACCCCCTCACCCCTACCCCTCTCCCCCGCGGGGGAGAGGGGTAGGGGTGAGGGGGCGGCTGCGCCGGAGCGAACGGGCGCGTACACGCCGCGAGCCGAGGACGCGGCCCACCGCGCGCCACCGCTGCCGAAAACCACCGACTACCAGTCGGCCATCGAACCTGGCGCCGTCATCGCTGGCCGCTACACGCTGGTCGAAAAGATCGGCGAAGGCGGCATGGGCGAGGTCTGGGTCGCCAAGCAGACCGAGCCGGTCAAACGCAAGGTCGCGCTAAAGCTCATCAAGACCGGCATGGATTCCAAAGCGGTGCTGGCGCGCTTCGAGCAGGAACGGCAGGCGCTGGCGCTGATGGATCATCCCCACATCGCCCGGGTGCTTGACGGCGGCATGACGCCAACGGGCCAACCGTTCTTCGTCATGGAACTGGTCAACGGCCTGCCGCTGACCAAGTTCTGCGATGAAGCCAAGCTGACGCCCAAAGACCGGCTGCAATTGTTCGTCCCGATCTGCCAGGCGGTGCAGCACGCCCATCAGAAAGGCATTGTCCACCGCGACCTCAAGCCGGCCAACATCCTGGTGGCGCTCATTGACGGCAAGCCGGCGCCGAAGGTCATCGACTTCGGCTTGGCCAAGGCGACTGGCGGCAAGCTCACGGACGAGTCCATGTCCACGCAGTTCGGCGCCGTAGTCGGCACGCTGGAGTATTTGTCGCCGGAGCAAGCGGGTTTCTCTGGCATCGACGTCGATACCCGAGCCGACATTTATTCCCTGGGTGTGATCCTGTACGAGCTGCTCACCGGGCTGCGGCCGATCAACGCCCAACGCCTGAGGAAAGCCGCGCACGCGGAGATGATTCGCATCATTCAGGAGGAGGAGCCTTCCAAGCCGAGTACGCGGCTTTCCACGGACGAAGCGCTGCCTTCACTCGCGGCGCTGCGGCAGACGGAACCCAAGAAGCTGATGGCGATGCTGCGCGGCGAACTCGACTGGGTGGTGATGAAGTGCCTGGAGAAGCAGCGTGAGCGCCGCTACGAGACGGCCAACGGCCTGGCCCGCGACATTCAGCGTTATCTGGCGGATGAGGCGGTCGAGGCATGTCCGCCGACTGCCGGCTACCGCTTGCGAAAGTTTGTGCGCAAGCACCGGGCTGCTGTGCTGACGGCGGCTGCCTTGATCGGCATGTTAGTGCTCGGCGTGACGGTGAGTTCCTGGCTGGCGGTGCGGGCGACGCAGGCAGAGGCGCGGGCCCGTGCCAACGAGCAAGCCGCCCTGGCGGCGGCGCAAGCCGAGGCCCGCGAAAGGCAGAAAGCGACCACTGCCGAATCTGCCGCACGCCTGGAAGCGGACAAGGCCAAAGCGATCAACAACTTCCTCATCAACGATCTGCTGGCCGAGGCGGCGCCCGAGAATAACCCCGTGGGCAACAAGGTCACGGTCCGCGAGCTGCTCGACAAGGCGGCGTTGAAGATCGGCACGGCGTTCACCCAACGGCCGGAACCGGAGGCGGCCATCCGCAAGACAATCGGCCGAACCTACATGTCTCTCGGGTTGTACGGCGAAGCCGAACGGCACTTGCGCGAAGCCCTTAACTTGTATCGCCAGATCGACGGTCCGGAGCATCCCGACACGCTGAACGTGATGAATGTGCTCGTGTGGTCGCTCATGGCGGCTCGGAAACGGGATGAAGCCGAGAAACTATATTGGCAAGCCAAATACCCTGAGGCCGAACGGCTCTATCGTGAGGTCTTGGAGATTCGCAAACGCAGCTTCGGACCAGAGCACCCCGCGACCCTCAATGCGATCGGAAACCTAGTCTTGGTCCTCGATGCCCAAGGCAAGCAAGAGGAGGCGATGCCGCTGGCGGAAAAGACGCTGGAGGGCCGGCGGCGGGTTCTCGGTCCCGAGCACGCGCACACCCTCAGTTCGCTCAGCAGTCTGGCTGGCCTCCAAAGGCAACTGGGCAAGGTCCGTCAGGCCGAAGGACTTTTCCGCGAGCTCGCGGAGGCCAGCAGTCGTACTCTGGGCGCCGAACACGACTTGACCTTGATGGCCCAGACAAACCTGGCGCAGACCCTGGCGTCCCTGGGCAGGCTAGCTGAGGCGGAACCGCTCTTCCGGCAGGGGCTGGCCGCGCGCAGCCGCCTTTTGGGTCCGGAGCATCAGCTCACCCAGACGTCGATTGGCAACCTCGCCGGATTGTTGCACAAACAGGGTCGATTGGCAGAAGCGGAGGGATTGTACCGCAAGACTCTGGAAAACCAAGCGAAGCTCGGCCGGGAGGATCCCTACACGTTCTGGGTCATGAACAATCTCGCCGACCTCTTGCTCGACAAGGGCAAAGCGGCGGAGGCGGAGCCGCTGTGCCGGGCAGCCGTGGAAGGCCGCCGCAAGCTGCTGCCGCCAGGCCATCGCAGTATCGCCTACGCGCTCGTGCCGTGGGCCAGACTGTTCGTTGAACGCGGCGACCTCGACCGCGCTGAGCCGGTCTTGCGCGAGGCCTTGGAGATTTTCCGCAACAGGCCCAAGGATGGCGATTGGGAGCCGGCCTATGCCCAAAGTTTGTTGGGCAGGTGGTACGCCGCCAAAGGCAACCACGCCGAAGCAGAGCCGCTACTCCTG
>JAKEHX010000417.1 GCA_022614795.1 Planctomycetaceae bacterium
CGTCGAGGTGGCCGTCAAACGCATTTGCCGCGGCATCGTCGAGCGCTGGCTCGGTGCTCCGCGGAGTCTCGATCAAAAGAAGAGCGTGCGTCTCATTCGCGCGTCCGCCGTGAGCGAAACGGAGCCGGAAGAGAACATGCGGGCGCTGGTCGAAGTCAAGGCCGGCGCGATCGTGCAGGACCTGCACCTGGAAGTCGATTCGCTCATGCAGATCGTGCAGCAGATGGCGGCGGAGGAAATGGGGGGCAAGCCGGACGTCTTCTTCCGCCAGTTCCTGGCCGACGGCGCGCAGGTCGCCAGCCGGGCAGCCATCGAGCGGTGGATTGCCTCGGCCAACGAGGTCTTCGGCCGCCGGCCCGACGACATCGTCACCAACCCGCCCCCGGCGAAGCTGCTTCTGGCGCTTGAGCCGCGCGTCTCGCGAATCATCCAGCAAGTCGGCAACGCCCTGCAAAAATCGATCGTGGCCTGGGTCGATGAACCCGCCCTCCGCGTGTATGGCACGCAGCGCATCGCCAAGGCCGTGCAGCTGCACCTGCGGCTCTTGTGCGACCGCCTGCGCGATGCCCGCAGCAAGCTCACGGGCGAGTCGCAAGCTCTGGAGGCCGTACTGGTCGCCTCCGTCCCCGATCCCTCCAGTAAGAGCAAGGGCGCCCGCCGCTCGCCGGCCGAGTTGCAGACGATGTTCTTCCAGGACTGCAAGCTGCGGCTGTTCGAACTGGGAGCGCAGATCGCCGCGAGCATGGCCAACGCCTTGCAGAGCCATGCGGTCGCCGCGCACGACACGCTCGTCGATTTGACCCGCGAGCTGCACCACCTGGCGGTGCAGTTCGCCACCGCCGAGCTGGCCGAGGAGGAGGAAGAGCAGGCCGCTCCCTCCGACAATCTCGCTCCGCTCCGCCTGATGGTGGACGAGCAGCTCCGGCAGGCCGATGAGCCAATCACAATGCAGCTGGACCAGGAGCTTTCGGCAAGCCTGCTGGCCCCAACGGGCGGCCTGAGGCAAGCCATCTCGGCCGGCGGCCCGCAGCGCGAGGCGCTCGTCGCCCAGTTGCACGGGGCCGCCCGCAACTCCGTGCTCGCCCGCCTGGGCAGCATCGACATTGCCGGCTCTGCATTGACCGGCAGCGCGGAAGAGCAGCCCATCCGCCGCTGCCTCGCCGGCGCCAGGCCGCTCTTGGCGCCTTGCGGCGGCAAGCGGCGGCTGTACTGCATCCTGCCCGCCGAATCGGCCCAGAAGATGACCCCCGAGTCTTTGGCCTCGCAGATCGGGCCGGCCGAGTTCCAAAAGACACCGACCGTCGTTCCCGATGCATCGGGCGATGTGGTGCTCCTCTACGAGACGGGCGAGCTTTCGCTCAAGCACGCGGCTGCATCGCTGATCGATTCGCGGGTCGATCTGACCGAGGTAGCCACGCGCGTCCACACCCGGGCCGACGTCGTCTGGACCCCGCTGCTCGGATAGCCCGATGCGTGCTCCGATCCGCCCGAGCCGCATTCTCCGCGCGAATGCTGTTCGCGCTTGCCCGAGTAGTCGGCTAAACTGAAGCGTGGCGTTCATCTAATTCGGGATGTCGCGTCATGGCCAGTTTGTTGCCCGCGCAGCCTGCTAAGCCAGTGTCCGCGGAAGCCCGCTCCGCGCAGGGCGCGCCGCGCGCTGTCACCGTAGCAGGGCTGCGCGAGCTGGCAGCGATTGTCGGCCTGGTCGCGCTGGCCGACCTGACGATCTACCGCGGCGCCGGGTATGCCGGATTAGCAGTGCTCGCGGTCGCCGGGCCTGTGCTGCTCGTCGTCGGTTCCCCCGAGCGGTGCATACGGGCGAGTTTCTGGGTTGTCGGTGCAATCCCGACCTCGTGCACGCAGTGCTCAAGCACGCCGACCGGCTGCTGCAACTGCTCAGCGAGTGGGTGGAAGGGATTTCGAAGAATTGGCGCGAAGTTGGTTTCTGGCTGCTCGTTGGCTACATTGCGATCGGCCTGCTGCGGCCGATTATCCGGCGATCGATCACCGATCGCGTCGCGTCGGCCTTCGCCGTGGATGCCGAAATCGTCGAGCCGGGCGAAGCGCCGCTCTACGCGCCGATCCGCAATATGCTGTGGGCCGTGATCGTGCTGTTCGCCGCCTACTTGGTATTCGAGTTCCGCACGCTTTGGTTTCGCGAGTTTCCGAAGGGGTTCTATTACTCCGGTTATGCCCACGAAGGTGCGGCATGGCTGACTGTCGCCCTCGCGCTGGCCACGCTTGTGCTCTCGCTCATCTTCCGCGGCAAGGTGCTCGGCGACCCGCGGCTGGCCCGCCTGCAAACCCTGGCCTGGGTCTGGTCGGTGCTCAACCTGTTGTTGGCGGTCACCGTCTATCACCGCATGTTTATCTACATCGACTTCAACGGCATGACCCGAATGCGAACCATCGGGCTGTTCGGCATTACGACCGTTGTCGTCGGCTTTGTGCTCGTGCTCTGGAAGATCGTCCACCACCGCGATTTCCTCTGGCTCATTCAGAGGCAGCTCTGGACGTTGGCCATCGCGATCTTCTTGTTTGCTCTGACGCCGGTCGATTTCCTCGTGCACACCTATAACGTGCGGCGCATCCTGGCGGGCGACCTGGCGCCCTCGGTGCAGATCAGCGTTCACCCGATCAGTGCCGAGGGATACCTCGTGCTCGGTCCGCTCGTCGATTGCCGGGACCGCACGATCCGTGACGGCGTGCGGGCCATGCTCGCCCAGCGCCAGATCGACTCGCAGCGCGTCGCGGCGGAGCATCGCCGCCTCGGTTGGACTGCCTGGCAACTGAGCGAGGCATCGCTTAACCATCGACTCGCCCTGCAAAGCTCCGCCTGGGGCGACATGGCCGACAGCAACACCCGCCAAGCGGCCCTGGACAGCTTTCGCGCGTACGCGTATCAGTGGTATTGATCTGCGCGCGAGAAGCACGCTCGCAATCAGCCTGAAGCACCAGCGAAGGAATGTGAAGTTGTCCTTCGCTGGCGATTCAGGCTTTTGGCGTCGCTCGACTACCTTTTGAGGAATTCCACCAGTGAAGATCGCCATCCTCGGCACCGGCAGCGTGGCCACCGCCCTCGGCACGCGCTGGTCCAAAGCCGGACATGGGGTCACGTTCGGCTCGCGCCACCCAGAGAGCGAGAAGGTGCTGGAACTGCTGGAAGAATGCGCCCCAGGCACGCGGGCTGTCACGCCCAGAGAATCGGTTGCCGGGGCGGATGTCATCTTGCTTGCCGTGCCGTGGCCGGCGGCGAAGGGGACGCTGGCGGAGCTGGGCGATCTGGCGGGGCGCGTGCTCATCGACTGCTCCAATCCGCTCACGGCCGACTTCTCGGGCATAGAGCTGGGCCATTCGACCAGCGCCGCCGAGGAAATCGCCCGCTGGGCCAAGGGGGCCCGCGTCGTGAAGGCGTTCAACTCGGCCAGCAGCAAGGTGATGCTC
>JAKEHX010000418.1 GCA_022614795.1 Planctomycetaceae bacterium
GCGATGTACGTGTTCGACGTGGCCGGGCACGGATTGGGCGCCGCCCTGATGAGCAGCGCCATCGCCGATCCGCTCCGGCGGCAATCGCTCCCGCGCACCGATTTCACGAAGCCCGAGCGCGTGCTCGCCGCCCTCAACCGGGCCTTCCCGATGGAAGAACACGCCGGCCGGTTTTTCACCATCTGGTATGGCGTCTACGACAAACGGCATCGCCGACTGACCTATGCGGCGGCCGGCCATCCGCCGGCGATCATGGTCGATGCAGCGGGCAGCTCGCAGCGCCTGGGCGAACCGGGTCTCCTGGCCGGTGTCGATGTCGATGCCAAGTACGAATCGAGGCACCAGGTGCTCGCTCCGGCCACGCGGCTATACCTCTATACCGACGGCGTGACCGAGGCGACAGGATCCGATGGCCAGCTCGTCGGCATCGAAGGACTGGAATCCATGCTACGGGCCGCTCCGCCCGCGAAATCGCGCGTGCAGAGGATCTACGACGAGATTGTTGCCGACACGGGCGGGGCCGCGGTCGTGGATGATTTCTCGCTCGTCGAGCTGGTCTTTGCGTAGCTCGCCGCCAGTCAGTTCGCTCGAATCTTCAAGAGCCGCTGCGCCTCGCCCAGCAGGAACTTGTGATCCATGAACGGCTGGTAGTTGATGTCCTGCCAGCGGACGAGGCCCTGGCCGTCGATCAGGAACGTGCCGTGCAGCGGCTGCTGTTCGAAATCGTCGTAGCAGCGATAGGCCTTGAACGTCTCGAGCGAGTTGTCGGCCACGAGCGAGAGCGGAATCTCACCCCCTTTGTAGTTCTCGATCGATTGCTTGAGCCCCTCCACGTCGTCGGTGCTGATGGCGATCAGCGAAATGCCGGCCGCCTCAAAATCCTTCGCCGCAGTGCCGAACGCCTGCACCTGCTCGGCACAGTGCAAACAGCCGTGGCCCAGGAAAAACAGCACCACCACCGGCTTTCCCTGGTAATCGCCCAGGGCATGTCCGGCGCCGTTGCAGTCCTTCAGCGACCACGTCGCGGCCAGCGACGGCTGCCAGCGATACGGCCCGAGCGAATCGAGCGGCGGCCGCTCGCCCGTGTCGCTCTTGGGCGCCTTCACGACCTTCCAATCCTCGGCGTAACCCAACTCCTTCGCGATCGGGCTGATCCGCCGGTAAATCGGCGTGCTCGTATCCATCGAGCCACTGATCTCGCGCAGCTCATCCAGCGACTTCTTGGCTTCGTCCTTCTTGCCCGCCAGCCACAATAGCTCCACCAGCGTCGCCAGCGGAATCACTTCGTTTTTGCGGCTATTGGTATGGTTCCGCGCCGCCTCGATCGCCTTCTCCTGCTCTCCGCTTTGGAACTGAAGCCGGGCCAAATACTCCGGCTCGACGCTGCCAGCCTTGCGCAAATACTCAAGCCCCCGCGCCAGATCGCCCTGCGTCACGGCCTGATGACCGACAAGCTCCTCGATCGCTTTGGTCAGCGCACTGGCCCGCTGATTGAACGGATTCTTCGCCTTGTCCCTCGCCTTCGCGACGTCGGCTTCCGACTTCTTCTCTTCGATGGCTTTGGTCTCGGCCTCCGCCACGGCTTTCGTTTCAGCCGACTTCACCTCGGCCCACCGCTGCTGCAATTGGCCCAGCACCGCGTCCCCCTCGGCGACCTGTCCCAGCCGATAGCGGGCCTCGCCCAGCGCCCGCAGGCGCTTGACTTGTTCGTTCTCGCTATCGGTCGGCTCGAGGTAAATCGTGTCGGCCAGAGCGACCAGCTCGTCCCACATCTCGAATCGCGACAGCACCTCAAACAGCCGCAGCCGGCCAAAATTCGCGCTCCCCTTGGTCAGGGTGTTGTACTTGGGATGCCGCGGCAGCTCGCACATGTTCTTGGCCATGTCCAGGGCGTCGCGCATTCGCCCGACGAAGATCAGGTCGCGGATCAGCCATTCGTTGTTGTGGGCGAAGTTGTGAATCTGATCGGGGAGCACCCGGTCGCGCATCATGTGGGCATAATCGACGCGGGCCGAAGCCTCCTGCTGCCAGCAGGCGTCGTCATACCGTTTCGTCTTGGAGTAAATGTGCCCCGGCATGTGCCACATGTGGGCCACGCCCGGCGATCCCTGTCCGCACAACGCCGCCGCGGCCAGCGCACTGTCGGCCTTCTCGGCGTCCCAGAGGTGAATCCGGTAGTGATGCACGGGATGAAGCGGCTCGGCCCGCAACACCTGGTCAATGAGGGCATCGATCGCCAGGTAGCTCGAAATCGTGATCCCCGCGTCGCGGTTCTTCCAAAGCTGGAGGGCCAATAGCGCCTTGGCCTCGATGTCGTCCGGATACTTGTAGAGAATTTTCTCCAGCGCCCGCGTGTACGCCTCGTTCCGCTCCTTGCGCTTGTTGTTGTCCGCCTTGATGTACGCATCCAGGGCGTCGATATACATCGTCTCTCGCTCGGACAGCCCCGCCTTGTGCTTCACGCACTCGGCCATGAACTTCTTGGCCCGGTCGGAATTGTCCATGTTCGCCAAGGCCATCCCCCAGTAGGCGATGCCGCATTCCTTGTCGAGCATCGCCGCGTGGCGGAACGACCGCTCGGCTTCGTAGTACCAGAAGCCGTGAATCTGCCCGATCCCCTGGTTGATGAACGCCTGAACCTCAGGCACTTTACTCGTGACGGGGAAGTTGATCTTCGGCATCCCGGCCATCAGATACGCCTTCTGCCGCGGTCCTTCGTTGAACACCTCGCCATGGTGCGACTGCCCCGGCAGCGGCCCCGCCGGCGTGACTCCCTCGGCTGGTTTGGCAGCATCGGCTGGCTTGGCAGCATCGGCTGGTTTGGCAGCATCGGCCTTCACTTCGACTGGCTTAGCAGTATCTGCTGGCTTGGACTCGTCGGCCTTGGCTTCCGCTCGTTTGGCAGCGACAGGAGGCTCATCGGCGCGAAGCGGTCCAACGGCAATGACTGCGAACAGGGCGAAGAGAGACAGCGCAAACCGGGGCATGGCGGGCATTCCGGAGGGATCGAGTTCAGGCGGGGGGAGCTTTGTCATTCTAGACGGGCAGCCGCTTGGGCCGCAAACGGTTTTCACCTTGATCGCTGGGGGCCGGCCTGGCCATCTCCCTAGTGTCGTGTGTTCTTCCATTGCGATCTGCCAATGCACGTGCCACCACGGTTTTGTCGTCCGGATTTTTTCGAAAAACTTTCACGTTAAACCCTCGTGAAACCCGCACAAAACGAAATCTCTAGCCTTCGAAGGGGCTTAATCAGGTCTATCGCTTACTAGTGGTACTAGAGTTAGCTCCCCCGATCGGCGCATGGCCAGCAAAGGAGAACAACGCACCATAACTTGGCGTGCGACTCATCGCAGTTTTCCAATTCTTGAGCTAAGCCACTGTGTTGTGGCCGACGCTGCCAGCGTCGCCATCTCATGGCGCCCCGGCCAGCGCTGAGTGTCCAAAAATATCCAATAATTGTATCAATTGTCCACTGACCGGTCAAGGCCCCCCCGCGAGATTTTTCCAGTCCGTCCTTCGGCACCAGTCGCGAAGCGTTCTCGCAAGGCGAGCGGGAGGCGTGAGCCTCCCGATGGGATGGCGGGTTCCGACGACGCCAATACTCCAGCGGATCGACCCCGTCGGCCAGCTCACGCTGGCCGCTCGCCTGATGCCCACCGGGGTCGGGAGTCCTTGGCGGGAGTGAAGCATCTACCGGCCAGGCCAGTCGTTACGAAATCGCAC
>JAKEHX010000419.1 GCA_022614795.1 Planctomycetaceae bacterium
ACTTCGTGCAGTTCGTCTGCACATCGACCAAGCCCAAGTTCGATCCGCTGCGGCAGCAGATCGACGAGCTGACTAAGAAGAAAAACGAGTTCGACGGGACGATTCCGGTGTCGCTCGTGATGGCCAATATGCCGCAGGAGCGCGAGACGTTTATTCTCGTCCGCGGCGCCTACGACAAGCCGGGCGAGAAAGTGACGGCGGCAGTTCCCAGCATCTTGCCACCGCTGCCGCAAGGGGCGACAGCCAATCGCCTGGGGCTGGCGCAGTGGCTGGTCGATCCCGACCATCCGCTGATGGCCCGCGTGACAGTCAATCGCTTCTGGCAGCAATATTTCGGCTCAGGCCTCGTGAAAACCGCCGAGGATTTCGGCTCGCAAGGTTCGTGGCCGACGCATCCGGAGCTGCTCGACTGGCTGGCCCGCGACTTTATCGAGTCTGGCTGGGACGTGAAACGGCTGCAAAAGCTGATCGTCATGTCGGGCACGTACCAGCAGTCGTCGAAAGTGACGAAGGACCTCATCGCCCGCGATCCGGAAGATCAGTTGCTCGTCCGCGGGCCGCGGTTCCGGCTCGATGCCGAAGTGCTCCGCGATTCGGCCCTGTTTGTCAGCGGGCTCCTCTTGGAGCGGCCGGGCGGCAAAGGGGTCAAGCCCTATCAGCCGCAAGGAATTTGGGAGTCGGTCGCGTTTCAGGGGAGCAATACGCAGAATTACAAGGCGGACGGCGGCGACGCCAACTACCGCCGCACGATTTATACGTTCTGGAAGCGGACGGCGCCACCGCCGGGCCTGATGACGTTCGATGCGCCCAGCCGCGAGGCGTGCGTCGTCCGCCGCAGCCGCACGAATACGCCGCTGCAAGCGCTGGCCCTGATGAACGACGTGCAGTACGTCGAAGCAGCCCGCAAACTGGCCGAGCGGGTGATGGGTGCCACTGCTGGCTCGCCCAGCAGTGCAGGCAGCTCGCCATCGGATCGCCTCTCCCTCGCCTTCCGCCTGGCCACGGCCCGCCAGCCATCACCCGACGAGACCGCCATCCTCGTCGAAACATTCCACGCCCACTTGGCAAAATACCAGACCGACAAGCCGGCCGCCGAGAAACTGATCGCGCTGGGCGAGGCGAAGCGGAACGAATCTCTCGACGCTGTGGAACTGGCGGCTTACACGCTTGTCTGCAACCTGATTCTGAACCTCGATGAAGTGGTGACGAAGGAATAGACATGAATCCATTTCAAGAACACGCTCTCCGCGAAACCCGCCGCTTCTTCTTCGGCCGCATGGCCACCGGCATTGGCACGGCCGCCCTCGGCTCGCTGCTCAATCCGCGGCTCTTCGCCGCCGATGCCAACCTGCCAGCGGCTCAAGAGCAGCTGGCCAGCCTGGGCACGCTGCATGCGCTACATCACGCGCCGAAGGCCAAGCGTGTGATCTGGCTGTTCATGGCCGATGGGCCGAGCCAGCTCGACCTGTGGGACTATAAACCCAAGCTGGCTGATTATTTTGACAAGGACCTGCCCGACAGCATTCGTATGGGCCAGCGGATCACGACGATGACCAGCGGCCAGGCCCGCCTGCCCGTCGCGCCATCAAAGTTCGCGTTCAAACAGCACGGCCAGAACGGCACCTGGGTGAGTGAGTTGCTGCCGCACTTGGGCGCCGTCGTCGATGACTTGTGTCTCATTAAGACGATGAATACCGAGGCGATCAACCACGATCCGGCGATCACCTATATTCAGACTGGCAGCCAGATTCCCGGCCGGCCCAGCCTGGGGGCCTGGCTCAGCTACGGCATCGGCAGCCCCAATCAAGACCTGCCGGCTTATGTGGTATTGCACTCGCGGATTGCCGCCGGCAGCCAGACTCAGGCCCTGTTCGCCCGGCTGTGGGGCGCGGGATTCTTGCCGAGCAAGCACCAAGGGGTGGCTCTGCGATCGATTGGCGATCCCGTGCTGTACCTGTCGAATCCCGAAGGAGTCGATCAGGCGACCCGCCGGCAGATGCTCGACGGCCTGGCCAGGCTCAACCAGAAGCGGCTCGATGAGCAGGGCGATCCCGAAATCGCCGCCCGCATCGCCCAGTATGAAATGGCCTTTCGCATGCAGATGTCCGTGCCGGAGCTGACCGACATCTCGGGCGAGCCGGCCAGCACGCTCGACCTCTACGGCCCCGAAGTCAAGGACAAAGGGACGTTCGCCTATAACTGCCTCTTGGCTCGCCGCCTGGCCGAGCGCGGCGTGCGCTTCACGCAGGTCTTCCTCCGCGGCTGGGACCATCACGGCAGCCTGCCGCAGAATATACCGCAGCTGGCGAAGGCGATGGACCAGCCGGCAGCCGGACTCATCAAGGACCTGAAGTCGCGCGGCATGCTCGACGACACGCTGGTGGTGTGGGGCGGCGAATTCGGCCGCACGGTTTATAGCCAGGGGACGCTGAGCAAGGACACCTACGGCCGCGATCATCACCCGCGGTGCTTCACCATGTGGCTGGCCGGCGGCGGCATCAAGCCGGGCGTCGTGCACGGCCAGACTGACGACTTTAGCTACAACGTGACCGAGAAGCCAGTGCACATCCACGACCTGAATGCGACGATTCTCCACTGCCTGGGGCTCGACCACGAGCGGCTCACATTCCCCTTCCAAGGCCGCGACTTCCGCTTAACGGATGTGCACGGGAGCGTAGTGCGGGATATATTGGTGTAGGGCGCGATTCGAGCCCTCTTGGAAGCCACATATGTCGATCAATCTCCCCACCGATGTCGAAGCGATAGTTAATGCACATGTTGCCGACGGGGACTTCTCAACGGCGACCGACGTCGTAGCGGCGGCAGTTCGCCTATTCGATGCCCGCAAACGCGAAAAACAGCGGCAAATTGAGAAACTCCGCGCTATGCTCCAAGAGGCCGTGGAACAGGCAGACCGCGGTGAGTTGCTCGACGGCGACGAAGTGTTCGACGAGATACTGCGCGACCTGGAGGCCAAGGGTGCGGTGGCCTCGTGAAGCGTTTTCAGCTGACGCCCGCTGCGCAGCAAGACCTGCGCGAAATCGCCGATTTCATCAGCAAAGACAACCCGCAAGCTGCGCATCGTGTTGTCACACGGCTAAAGATGGTTTGCCGCACCACATTGGTGAAGTTCCCTGAGTGTGGGACGAAATGCGACGAATACTCGCCAGGGATGCGATGTTTCTCGGTGGGCAATTACGTAATCTTCTTTCGCGGTCGCAAGCCGGTCGAAATCCTCCGGATCGTTTATGGCTCGCGCGACTTCGGGGAACTCGAGTTCTTGACTTAGCGCCCTTACTCGCAGCTTCGACGGGAGAAGTCCCAACGTTCGGGCAGCCGCTTCAAGCGAAGCGCGACCCCAGCCGCCCCAGGTTGTATGGCGCTTCTCAGACAAAGCCTTGCGCATCACTTCAATCCCAGCTTCTTGCCGGCCGCGAGCAGAGCAATCGCTTCGTTGAGGCGCCTGAGCTTGGTTGCCTCTTGCTTCGCAGAATCGATCCACGCGATGTACTGGCGGCGGTAGGAGGGGGCGAGGCTCTCAAAGTGCTTGCGCGCGGCGGAATCTCTGCGAAGCGCCTCCTGGATGTACGTCGGCATCTTGGATGAAGAAGGCCGCGGCGCATCTCCGCTGCGATTCGTCGGCGCTCGCGCGAGTCCGGCCGGCATCAAACGCCCCCCGGCCTTCAGTCGCGAATATCGCTTGCGGTTAGCCGTTGACCATCTGCTGTCGGACTTGCGCGGTGTGAACTTGCGGGCGAATCTCGCGTCATCCAAGCGCTTGATCAGGCTATCGATCCAGCCAAAGCACAGGGCCTCATCGACCGCGTCCTCGTAAGCGATCGATGGCTGGCCAGTCGACCGTTTGTAGAACACCAGCCACACCTCCGACTCCGAATCGTGATGCTCGGCGAGCCATTGCCGCCACGCATCGCAGTTTGGCACATCGATGGTCTTCAGCGTCTTGGCGCGCATTGGACATTCACCTCAGACCTTTGAGGCCGGTGAGTGAGTCGCTCGCGCTGGACGCTTCGCTCCGGGCGCCTTTTCCGCCTTGCCCATGATCTCGTATAGAAACCGGCTAGGAATGGTATCGCGGGGTTTGCCCCATTTCATGCGGGTCAGCGAGAGCGACAGTGTGAGCCGGTCTTGGGCCCGGGTGATGCCGACGTAGCACAGCCGCCGCTCTTCATCGACGTCGTCGCCGCTGCGGTGGTGCGGCAGGATCCCCTCCTCCAGCCCGACCATATAGACGTGCGGAAACTCGAGGCCCTTGGCCGAATGGAGCGTCATTAAGGCGACGGCATTGCGGGCGAGCTGCTTTTCCTTGTCGTCCCCCATGTCCTGCTGGCCGAGGGCGACCTCGTCGATGAAGTCACCCAAGTTCGCTTGCTTGGCCGATTTCTCGTAAGCCGCCAGGGCGTTGACAACTTCCTCGACCGATTGCCAGCGGACCTCCTGCTCCTGGGGATCGGGGTACAGGCGCTTGATCTCGGCTTGGTAACCGATCTCGGCGACAAGCTTGCGGACGAGATCGACGAGGGGGCGCGACTTATGGGCGTCATTGTGATAGCGATGGATCAGGGCTACAAAGCGGGCGGTTGCGGCTTGAGCGCTCGACGGGATCTTCAAGCCAGTGCCCTCTGTGAGCACATTCCACACGGGCGTGCCACGGCCGACCGCTTCCTTGAGGATCAATTCGACGGACTTCTCGCCGATGCCGCGGGGCGGATTGTTGATGATCCTTAGCAGGCTCACCTCGTCGCGCGGATGGACGATCGCCTTGAGGTACGCCAGCACATCCTTCACTTCCTTCTTGTCGAAGAACGACTGGCTGCCAAGGATCACGTAGGGAATCTTGGCCTTTCGCAGCTCGGTTTCAAACGCCCGCGGCTGCTCGTTGGTGCGAAACAGGATCGCGATGTCGCTCGGCGAGGTGCGCGGGCCATCGGTCACGTCGAGGCGCTGGCGGATGTCGCGCACGACCTCCTCGGCCTCCTTGACCTC
>JAKEHX010000042.1 GCA_022614795.1 Planctomycetaceae bacterium
ATCGAGCGTGCTGATGATCCGCTCACACATGGCCAGCAGCCCGGGCTCAAGCTCTTGCTCGCCCAGCTGGTGCAGCAAGTGTTCCTGGAGCGACTCGGGCCGGTCGGCGACGTTCGAAATCACGTCGTGGACGCGGTCGCCATCCTCTTCGATCCGGTTGGCCGACCGCCGCGTCGTCTCCTCGAAATACTCGGGGATCTCGCGGTCGAGATTGAGCAGCCGCTCGAAGTCGTCGGTGTTGTGGTGGGCTTCATCGACGACCAGCGGCTTGTCGTCGATGTCCTTCTCGGCGGGGGACGGCCGCTCCTCGGCCTCGTCGGGCAAGGCGGGATCGCGCTCCTGCAACTCGAGCACCGGATTCTCGACCAGCTCTTGCTCGATCTTCTCCTGCAATTGCTGGAGCGGGAGCTGGAGGATCTCCATCGACTGAATCATCCGCGGCGCCAGAATTTGCTTCTGGAGCTGACGGGCTTCGAGGCCGAAGGAGAGACGCATGGTGGTTTAAATGTCGAATGTCGAAAACCGAATGACGAATGAATGTCGAATGACGAATGAATGCCTGACATTCGTCATTTGACTTTCGTCCTTCGTCATTCTTAAAACTTCTGTCTCCCCGCCAGGGCGTCGGCGAGGACTTCTCGGTTCGTGTATTCGAGGATGCTGCCGGTGGTGATGCCGCGGGCCAGCCGCGTCACTTGCACGGGAAACTCCGCGAGCAAGTTGGTGATGTACAGGGCCGTGCCGTCCCCTTCGACGGTCGGATTGGTGGCCATGATGATCTCGCGCACGTTTCCCGTCCGGACGCGCGCCACCAGGCCGTCGATCGTCAGTTGATCGGGCCCGATGCCGTCGAGCGGCGCGATCCGGCCGAGAAGGACGTGATACAGGCCGCGATAAACGCCGGCCTGTTCCAGGGCCATGAGGTCCCGCGGCTGCTCGACGATGCACAGCTGCGAGGCGTCGCGCTTGGGATCGCTGCACAGCGTGCACAGCTCGTCCTCGGCCAGGTTGTAGCAGGCCTTGCAGTAGCGGACGTTCTCGCGGACGTCGCGAATCGCGTCGGCCAGGGCCAGGGCATCGGCCTTGTTCACGCGCAGGATGTGGTAAGCCAGGCGTTCGGCCGATTTGCGGCCGATGCCGGGGAGCTTCCCGAACTGATCGATGACTCGCGCCACCGACTGCGTGACTTGGGACATGCGACGAACGCTTCCATTGCGAGGCAACGTCCAAGTCCGCGAGCGAGCCGACCGGGCCGGCCACCCCTCACCCGGAGGGGTGCGTTTCCGGTTCGGAAGTGATCGGTTGATCACTTCCATCGGCCTCCGCGACGATCGGCTCGACGACGGTGACGATTTCCGCATCGAACATTTCGATCGCCTGCCGGACCAGCGGATGGCGTTGTAATTCCGCCTGCCGCTGCCGCCGATTGACCGGCGCACGAGCCGCAACCTGTTGTATTCCAGCCACTTGCGACTCATCCGCCAAGACCGCGAAATCGATTCGAATGTCTCGGCCCGTCAGTCGCGAAAGTGTCTGTTCCAGCCGCGATCGCTTGTCCGGCCGCTCGCAGAACTCTTTGGCGGTAGTATAGTCTTTTCGGAACCGGACAACCAGTCGGTTTGGCGCGGAAATTGCTACACTGTCAAACTTCGACGCGCAGTCGCCGGTCATATCCTGAAGCTCTGCCAGGGTTTGCCGCCAGGCCACGAGCGCTGATTCGTGGTCCAAAGGCGAAAGATCGGCGTGCCGAGGCGGTTGGACAGTTGTGGCCGGAGGGTTGGCAGGGTCGACTTCCGCCGCTTGCGGGACGGCACATGGAGTGTTCCTGCTACTTTCACTGCTAGCAAGCTCAGCGCTTACGTCCGGCGTTTTTTTTTGCGTGGTAGCAGCCGGTGAAGGCGGTGCTGCTGGCGCCTGGACCGGTGCGGACGCGGGCCGCGGCGGCATGCTCACCGGCACACCATCTCGCAGCTGGGCCACAAGCGCCGGCAGAGCGTCGAGATCTTCGAGTTTGCAAATTCGGACGAGGGCCATTTCGACCAGCGTCCGCACGTGCGTGCTCTGCCGCATTCGCACCAGCGTCTGATCGAGAATCTGGGCAATCGCCAGCAGCGTCGTCAGGCCCAGCTGCTGCCCAACTTGTCTGGTCGCATCGAACTCCGCCGCCGATGTGTGCAGCAACAGCTCCTGCGGGCAGCCGACCAGCGCTGCCATCGCGTCGCGGAAATGGCCTAAAAGCTGCTCGGTGAATTGCCCCAGGTCAACTCCTTCGCCCGTTGCCGCCTCGACTTCCGCCAGTGCCGCAGCCGCATCGCGCCGCACCAGGCACGCCACCAGCGACAATAGCCGGCTGCTCTTGGCGGTGCCAAGCATCGCGTGCACGTCATCGACGGTGATCCGCTTGCCGCCGAACGAGAGCAACTGCTCCAGCAGCGATTGGCTGTCGCGCATCGATCCAGCCGCCCGCCGCGCGACGATTTGCAGCACCTCGGGCTCGGCAGTCACTCCTTCGTTGGCACAGATCTGCGCGAGGCGATCGACGATCGAGCGGGTTTCGATCGGAGCAAAGTCGAACCGCTGGCACCGCGAAAGAACGGTGATCGGAATCTTGTCGGCTTCGGTAGTGCAAAAGATGAACTTGACGTGCTCGGGTGGTTCTTCGAGCGTCTTGAGCAGGGCATTAAAGGCCGGCGTCGTCAGCATGTGCACTTCGTCAATGATGTAAATCTTGAAGCGGGCCCGGCTCGGCCGGACGTTCACATTACTGCGAAGCTGGCGGATTTCGTCGATGCCGCGGTTGCTCGCGCCGTCGATTTCGATCACATCGATGTCGTCGCCGCTGGCTATCCCAGCGCATACGTCGCACTGGCCGCACGGCGTGGTCGTCGGGCCGGTGACGCAGTTGAGACACTTGCTGAAGATGCGGGCGGTCGAGGTCTTGCCGACGCCGCGGGCCCCCGTGAACAAGTACGCGTGGCCGACGCGGTTGGTCGTGATCGCGTTGGCCAGGGCCTGGGAAACCTGGCTTTGGCCGACGAGCTGCTCAAAATCCTGCGGCCGATAGCGGCGGGCCACGACGACGTATTCGCCGGGCGGGCTTTGCGAATCGTCAGCCGGCAAAGAGTTGCTCATGCGCTGAGATTAGGGTGCATGAGTGCAACGAAATGCACCAACGTGTGGATTGCCTGGATACGGTGCATTTCGCCTGGCTCATGCACCCTACGTTCGCCGGCCCAAAAACACTGCCCAGGAGAGGCCCCCGCACAAGGAGAGTATCGCTTATGGCTGCTCCGGTTAAGGCCTGACCAGGTTCACGGCTCCCCCTCGCGAGGGCCCCTCGTGGGCAGTGCGAGAAGTCTCTGTAGTTGTATGCGAATGCTGCCGGAGCGTCAAACGGGCGGTTGGGTGCTCGTCGGGCAGGAACTATCGCGCTGACCGCGGCGCTCCACGGGCCAGTCTCGCCGCGGGTGCTGACCCAGCGGAGCCAGTAGGTGACGGTCTTGTTGGCGTCGGCACGCCGCCGCCGACGAGTGCCTCGGACCTGGCGTTCGTCACGCTCGACACGCGGACCCCCCACGGCCGGTTTGGAGCAGGGTGAGATGAGAAAACGACCCTCGCCAGGTTCCCAGTACGTCCGACAAGGATGATCGCGGATTCTAGTTCGCGGCAGCCCTGAATTCAAGCCATGGGACGGTTTTGCAGGATTCGCCAGTTTTGGTTGCTTTCCCCGAGTGTGGGCGATTTGTGGACGATGGATGCGGTCCACGAAAATGGACCTGCGCCGAATCCGCGTGGTCGGGCCGATCTGCGCTTGGTTCTCGTCATTTCGACTGAGCAAAAACGAATCCGAGAGCCATTGCGATCGCGGTCGCCGCTGAGAAGATTTGAGCATTGCACGCCGCCGAAGATATACTTTGCCCAGCGACGACGGCTTTCCGCGCCAAACAGGCCCCAATCGCTGTCCCGGGTGGATATCAGGTATCCCTATGAAACCGTTCATTTTCTACTCGATCCTTGCGATATGCATAGTCAAATCGGCGACATTCAGCAGCGCCGCTTCGCTTAACGTGCTGTTTATCGCGTCCGACGACATGCGCCCGCAGCTCGGCTGCTATGGCGACGCCACGGTGAAATCGCCGCATCTCGATGCGCTGGCGAAACGGGGCATGGTCTTCCAGCGAAGTTACGTGCAGCAGGCGCTCTGCTCGCCCTCGCGAATCTCGATGCTCAGCGGCCGATATCCGGCCACGACCGGGATTTTCGAGATCGGCCGCCCGCTGCGCGCCACGATGCCCGACATCACCACGCTGCCGCAGCACTTCAAAAACCACGGTTATCACACGCGCAGCCTCGGCAAAATCTACCACGTCGGCATCGACGATGACGCATCGTGGACCGTCCCCGCCTGGCACAGCAAAATGCCCCGCTACGGCCCCATCGGCCGCGCCGCCATCGAGGCCAAACGAAAAGACGACGAAGCGAAGGGCGTCAAACGACAGGGGCGCACGAAGGGCGCCGGGAACTATGCCGGACCTGCCTTCGAGATTGTCGATTGCGGCGACGAGGAGCTGCTCGACGGCGACACCGCAACGGCCGCGATCGCTCAGCTACGCGAGCACGCTCAGAATCCCGCGCGATCGTTCTTCCTGGCAGTCGGCTTTGCCAACCCTCACGTTCCCTGGGTTGCACCCAGGAAATACTGGGAGCTCTACGACCGCGCCAAACTGCCATTGGCCACCAACGAGTTCCTGCCCCAGGGCGCTCCGGCATTCGCCACAGCGCCCGCCCAGGATTTTCCTTCGTATGCTAATGTGCCCGATGGCGAAATGCCGGAAGCCTTCAAGCGGACATGCCTTCACGGCTACCTCGCCGCAATCAGCTACATCGACGCCCAGGTCGGCCG
Source organism: Planctomycetaceae bacterium (assembly GCA_022614795.1). Lineage (GTDB taxonomy): Bacteria > Planctomycetota > Planctomycetia > Pirellulales > Pirellulaceae > CAYLLN01. The sequence continues at coordinate 4,904 of JAKEHX010000042.1, forward strand.
CCTGCTGGCAGCCCTGGACGAGACGGGCCTCGCCAAGAATACGGTTGTTGTGTTTTGGACCGACCACGGCTACTACATGGGCGAGCACACCTGGTGGGGAATGAAACATAATAATTACGAAGGCGCCACGCGCAATTGCCTGATCATCGCTCAGCCTGAAACGAAACATGCCGGCGCGAAGACTACCGCGCTCGCCCAGTCCGTCGATCTGGCCCCGACGCTAACCGAGCTGTGCGGCCTTCCCGCGCATCCCGGCTTTCAGGGCCGCAGCCTCAAGCCGGTGCTCGCAAACCCAGCCGCGACCGTCAACGACGCCGCGTTCAGTTGGTATCCCAAAGAAGGCTGGCTGGGCGTCGCGATGCGGACCGACCAGTGGCGATTCGTCGAGTGGACTAAGCCTGGCCAGCGGCCCATTTGCGAGCTTTACAATATGGCCCGCGACTCGCAAAACGACGAAAACATCGCTGGCAAACCGGACCACGCGAAGTTGGTCGATTCTCTCAGTCTGCGCCTCCGCGACCGATTCCCCGTGCAGGAGTTTCAGCCGCCGCCAGCCGGGAAGAAGCGTTGAAAATCATAGAGGCTCCATGCGACCACAACCAAGACTTATTGTCTGCCTGACGCTCGCATTGGTGCTCGCCATGGTCGCCTAAGCCGCCGAGCGCCGCCCCAACTTCCTCTTCGTCCTGGGCGATAACGTCGGCCAGGATTGGTTCGGCTGCTACGGCTCTGATGAAAAGTGCACGCCGCATGTCGATCAGCTTGCCGTAACGGGCGTTCGCTTCGAACATTGCTAGCCCGGATTTCTCACTGCGCATGAAGAACGGGCGGCCTTCTTGAGGCGTAAGTTGTTATTGCAACGACAACTTGGCCAATGGCAAGGAGGCAGCCCGATGCCGACAGAGTGTAGCGAACGATCGTTCGATTTGCAGCCCCTGGGAAGCCGCGACCGCAACGAGGGACAAGATCGCTCTTCGCATTGGTTTTTCCTTGAACTCGAAATGTCGGAGGCTTTTGTCTCACTCGCCAGTCAGTCGTTTTGCCTTCGAACGTCCGCCGTTCCAGATGTCATATTGCGCTTCCGCGTATTGATCGAAGAATTCCGTGAGGCGCTTTTCGAGTTTTACTCTGATTTCCTCGCTGCGGGCCTGTCCATACACGTTAAATCGCTCGCGCGGGTCGGACTGCATATCGTACAGCTCGTGCGGTCCGCTTGGGTGGCGAGCAACGTACTTCCACCGATCCGTGCGGATGGCCCGGCAGGTTTCCATTTCGTAGAACACTTCGTTGTTCCATTGCAGCGATTCGCCGCGCAGCACACGCGAGAAGTCCCGCCCCGGCGAGCGGGGCTTTTGCGGCATGCGGTCGGCGAGCCCCAGGTGCGCGAGCGCCGTCGGCAGAAAATCGTAATTGCTGACCAGGAGGTCGGACGTCTTGCCGGCGGGAATTCGCACCGGCTGGCGGAAGATCAGCGGAATCTGCATCATCAGCTCGTGGGCGCCGATCGGCCGCGTGTGATCGCCCATCCCCCACAGGCCGTTCTGGCCGCCCATCCACCCCTGGTCGGCGGCATAGACGACGAGCGTGCGCTCGTCGAGCTTGAGCCGCTTGAGCGCCGCCATGACCTCGCCGACGCCGTCATCGACGCCGCTGGTTTCGGCGGCCACGCGGCGCATGGCAGTGAGCGAATTGTGGAACTGCTTGTTGTGGAATTGCCAAGGGTGCATGGCGTCGCGGGGAAAGCTGGGAAACAACTTGTCGGAATAGTATTCCGCGTGACGGTTGCGAGCCTGGTGGAGCATCAGATTTCCCAGCGAATACGGCCCGTTGTAGGCCAGAAAGAGGAAGAAGGGGCGATCCCGGTTCTGCTCGATGAACTCGATGCCGCGGCGGGTCCATAGGTCGGTCGTATAGCCCTTCTCGCGGCGCAGCCGCCCATCCTCGATCACGTCCTGCTCGTAGAACTCGCGCGTCGAGCCGTCGGGTTTCGTAATCCAGAAGGAAAAGCCCTCCGACGGCGTCAGGTTGGCGCCGAGATGCCACTTGCCCGACAGGCCGCAGACGTAGCCTGCATCGCGGAGCACCTCTCCCAGCGACATGAATTCGTCGAGGGTGTTGTAGGCTTCCGGCCCCATCATGTACTTGGGATCGAGAAACGAGTGGACGCCGTGCTGCGAGGGGACGAGGCCCGTGAGAAACGTGGCCCGCGTGGGAGAGCAGACCGGATTGCTGGACAGGGCCCGAGTGAAGAGGATGCCTTCCGCAGCGAGCCGATCGATGTGGGGCGTGCGAATGTCCTCGTTGCCATAGCAGCCGAGCGTCCAGGCCCCTTGATTGTCGGTGAGGATGAAGACCAGGTTCGTCGGTCGCGGCGGTGACTGCGCGGCGACGCTCGGCGTCATCACAACGGCTACCGCCAGCGCGCAGGCAACGACCAAGGCGCCGCCAATCGCAATCATGCCGTGGGGCCTTTGCATGAGTTATTGCTTCACCACCGCCTCGCAAGCCAGTCGCAAGAACTCTTCGTATTCCCAGCTTCCGCTGCTGCCCGTTTGGCGTGCGATCACCAGGTCCAGGCTCGGAACGAAGGCCATTAGTTGCCCGCCAGAGCCCGGCTTGTACCGCGCGTCGGCCGGGATTCCCTCGCCGCGGCCCCCCTCCAGCCGGGCGGGCAGCTCCCAGCCGTGCGAGAACGACTGGGCGGCCCGCTGGAAGCGGAGTTCGGGCTCTTTCACATCATGCGTCGCTTCGGCGGTCTCGTCCACGAACCACCGCGGAATCACCTGCCGGTCTTCCCAGCGGCCGCCACGGAGCATGCAGTAGGCGAGGCGCGCCAAGTCGCGAGCCGGCATGCCCAGGCTGTGCGACGGGTGGCGGCCGTACCGCCGCTCGCCGTCATCGCCGCCGCCCTCGAACAGCTCGAACGTCCAATGCTCGACGCCGATCGGCCTGAAGAGCGACTCGATCGCGAACTGGTCGTAGGGCTTGCCCGTGACGTTTTCGCAGACCAGCGAGGCATGGTACAGGCCGAATGTCGAATAGCCACACTTGGTCCCCGGATCGAAGGCGAGCTTTGCCGTGAGCGGATCGTCGTCGTGCCCGAGCACGTGCCGCCAGGGGCCCTGGTTTCGCGCACCCGTGGCCTCGGGCGTGATTCCCGAGGTGTGATTGAGAAGCTGCTTCACCGTGATCCGCGACTTGCGATCGTCGCTCAGCGGCTGGGCCTGTGGAAGAAAATCGAAGGCCCGGTCGTCGAACGTCATCTTTTTCGGCGTCCGTCCCTGCTGGCTTTGCTCGGAGGCAATGGCGAGCACCGTGGCGCACACGGCCTTCGACACGGACGCCACACGGCGGGCATCCGTCTTGGCGCTATTGCCGCGCTCCACCTCGAGCACGATGTATCCCCGCCGCACGACGACGGCCGCGAAATCCCGCTTGTCGCTTGCCAGCAGCCAATTCTTCAGCTCGTCCAGCTTCGCCGGATCCATGCCGGCAACGTTCTTGAGCGCCTCGCGGTCCTCCAGCTTCCGCCAGCCGCCGGCCGATTCGGGCGGAGGAAAGTAAGCCTGTTCGATGCGTGGTGAAACGCCGCCCACTTGCCCTGGACGTTCGCCCAGGTCTTGTTGCGCATCGGCCGCAGCGGGCCAAACGGTGAACAGGCCCGCCGCCAGACAAGATGCGGCGAAACGCGAAAGCGGCAGTGCATCGGAAGCCATAAAGACGCAATTCCTCATGTGCCCCACGAGATTCGCACCTCTTCCCTCTCTTTGTCAAGTCGCGAGCAACATATCCCCGGCAGCCGGTTTTCGTCTCATCAGCCAGGCAAGCTGGATCCGCCATACAGATTTCTTACAAACTTGTGACGCCGATCTGACCACTCCAATCGGTAGAATCGCTCGAATGAGAGAGCCAGGGGCGCCGTTTCTGCGTAGTATCTCTCGCTCATGATGAAAGGAAATTCGCCATGCTTAGCTCGAAACAGACGTTCGTTCTGGCTTTCGTCTCGTTGCTTGCGGCACTGTGGACCGCCACGGCCTGGGCCGGACAGGTTCGCCTGGAGGTTTCGCTCGACAAGCCCACGATGCTGGCCGAAAAAAAGCAGGCGGCGTTCGTCAAAGTCGGGTTAACGGGATTCAAACTGGACGGCAAAGACCGGCGCGCTCCCGTAAACGTCGCGATTGTGCTCGACAAGTCGGGCTCGATGCAGGGGGACAAAATCTCCAAGGCGAAGGACGCCGCGATTGCGGCGATCGGCCGATTGGGATCCGATGACATCGTCGCCGTCGTCGCGTACGACTCGACGGTCCAGGTGATCGTTCCCGCCACCAAGCTCAGCGACAAGGAATCGGTCATCGAGCAAGTCCGCCGCATTGAGGCGGGGGGCTCGACTGCCTTGTTCGCGGGCGTGAGCAAGGGGGCCGATGAGCTGCGGAAGTTCCTCGACAAGAACCGCGTCAATCGCGTGATTCTGCTCTCCGACGGTCTGGCCAACGTGGGACCGCAATCCCCCAGTGAACTCGGCGCGCTCGGCGCGTCACTCATGAAGGAAGGCATCGGTGTGTCCACAATGGGTCTGGGACTGGATTACAACGAAGACTTGATGACGAAACTGGCGAAGAGCAGCGGCGGAAACCACGTCTTCATCGAGCAGGCCGACGATCTGGCGCGGGTGTTCAATCACGAGTTCAACGACGTGCTGTCCGTGGTGGCGCAGGAAGTGGCCATCGACATCCGCGTGGCCGATGGCGTGCGTCCCGTACGGGTGCTCAACGTCGATGCGGAAATCAACGGCCAGCAGGTCATCGTCCAGATGAACCAGCTCTACAGCGAGCAGGAGAAATATCTCATGTTGGAGGTGGAAGTTCCTGCGACAGGGGCAGGCAAGTCTCGCGAGGTGGCCGAGGTGCGCGTCTCCTACGCCAACATGCAGACGAAGACCACGGACCGGCTGACGAGCGCCGTCAGCGCGAACTTCAGCCAGTCGCTGGCAGAGGTCGAGGCGAAACTCAACGCCCACGTGTGCGCTTGCGCCGTGCTGCAGATTTCCAACGTTCGGAGTAAATTGGCGACGGAGCTGCGCGACCAGGGCGACATCGAGGGCGCTCGAAAGGTGCTGCTGGAAAACGGCCGATATCTGGGGGACAATGCGGCGAAATACAAGGTCGATTTTCTGCAGACGCGCTGCGCGGACAATCTGGATCAGGCGAAGAACCTATCTGGTCCCGAGTGGGCGAGGTACCGCAAGGCGATGCGGGAGCAACAAATCGCCGACGACCAGCAACAGTCGTACGGCGCCTCCAAACGTTAGGCGCAGTTTCAAGCAACCAGGTGTCAAGCAAGCAGATTACCTTGTTGGCGCTGCTCGTGTGCGTGCCGCTCGCCGCCCTGGTGTGGCTGGGCGGGCGGCTGGCGCGCGATGAGCGCGCCCGGCTGCGGCGCGACTTGCAAGAGTTGCTAGTCAAGCAACTGGGCGACGCCAATCAAATTGTGGATCGCTTCTTTCAGAAGCGACAGCGCGAACTGCTGCGCGTGACGGACCTCGCGACCTTTGAAACAGGGACGCTGCGCGCGACCGTGCGGAGCAACCCGCATCTTCTGCAATTGTTCGTGCTCGATCCCGACGGCGACATTCTCCATCCCCCGCTGGCCGGGCCCTTGAATCAGTCGGAGCGTGAGTTTCTCCAGCGCGCCGACGTTTTCCTGCAGGACAAGGATCTGGTTCGCGAGGCCGATCGTCAGGTCGAATCCGCCGTCAGCCGTCCACCGCCAAAGTTCTACGATCAAACCTCCGCGGCCGCGCACGGCTGGTACGCGTGGCATTGGGGGCGGGGCGTCCATTTGATTTTCTGGCGGCGGCTAGCCACGGGGCATGTCGTCGGCGCCGAGTTGGACCGCTCCCGCTGGATTGCGGACTTGATCGCCGAATTGCCGCAGACGCCGCAAGCCGAAACCCCGGCCTCGCAGTCGCGGATTCAACTGGTCGATTCACACGACCAGGCCGTCTACCAATGGGGCGCATTCGAGCCGCCTGACGGCGCGGCGCCGCTCGCGGAGCTTCCCGTAAGTGCGCCGCTTTCCGCCTGGCGGCTTAAGTTCTTCGTCGCCGAGGACCGCTTCACGGCATTGGCAGGGCGGAGCGCCGACTTCAATCTCATTGCCGGATTGTCGGCGATCGCCGTCGTGCTCTTGGCGCTGGCGGGATATTTCTATCGCGAGTCGTCCCGCGAGCTGCGCGAGGCCGCCACGCGCGTCAACTTTGTGAACCAGGTCTCCCATGAGCTGAAGACCCCGCTCACCAACATTCGCATGTACGCCGAGCTATTGGCCGAGCAATTGCAGGATGGGGAGGCTGATGACGGGGCAAGCGCCCAACGGCGGCTAGCCATCATCGTCAGTGAAAGCGGCCGGCTGAGCCGCCTCATCGACAACGTGCTGACGTTCGCAGGG
>JAKEHX010000420.1 GCA_022614795.1 Planctomycetaceae bacterium
CGGCGGGGCGTACTTATAGCCCGCCTCCGGCATGCCGAGATCGGCGTCTCCCATGCGCGTTGTCCCCGCGGTCGCGACTTACCCGCCGGCCAAGTTACGCTTGGCCGTCGGGCGGTGCAACTCGCGGTAGGCAACGGGAGGGCGACGCTCCTGCGGAGCCTCACGGCTCGGCGGGAGCCTCGCCCTCCCTGACGACGTACAGCGGATTAGAAAGGATCCAAGGCCGCTCTTCGCCGGCGACGTCGAGCGACAGCTCGACGCGGTAGATGCCGGGCTCGGTGATGCGGACGTCGAGCACCGAGCTGGCGGTTTGAGTGTGCAGCTTGCCGCTCTTGATCAGCCGCCAGCGGGCCGGCAGGGGCGATTGCCCCTCCAGCCGCAGGTCCGCGGCCAGCGCGACGCGGCTGCCCATTTCGTAGCGCGCTGTGCCGGAAATTGCGGCAAATTGAAAGCCCGTGGCGTCGGCGATCCAATCGAAGGCCACGAAGGCCCGGCCCTGCTCAAGGGCTTCCCAGACGGCCGGCTGGCTGAGTTCGGTCAATAGCAAGTGCGTGGCGACGTGGCGCAAGCTGTTTTCATAAGAGTCGAGGCGAAACTGATAAAGCACCGAGCCAGGCCGGGCGTCCGCGGGGATGGGCACGACGTCGGCAATCTCGGCGGCTGCGACTTCGAGCAGCTTCTCGCCCGCCCCATCTTCGATGCGCGCCCTGCCTGGCTCGGTCAGCCGCACGGTCAGGCCGACGTTTTGGTGGGCGTCGTTGGCGGAAACGCCCGTATGTGGAGCGATGGCGCACAGCTCGTCCCACCGCCGCAGGTAGTCGGACGGGTGATGCTGGAGGGCCGAGAAGGCCTCCTGGGGGTACTTGCGAAACAGGCCGGCGGTGGAAAGCAGCCACAGCGGATTGCGCATCGCGGCGAGCATCCGCTTTTCGTCCTTGAAGTCGGCGTGCGTGTTGTAAATCTCGACGCCGGTCAGGTCGCGCAGCTCCCAATCCATCCGCTCTTCGAGGTGCGAGAGAAAGGTCAATCCCTTCGCGCCGCGCACCAGATCGGCCAGCTGCTGAGCGGTTCCCTCGGCGGACTCGCGGATGCTCTGCCGCGGAAAGGCGAGCAGCCCCTTGGTCTCGGCCCCGGGGACGAGCAGGATGCCGTCCTTCATTCCCTGATGCCCGTCGGCAAAGAAGTCGTAATGCGCGGCCGGATGCTCGGTGAACATCACGACGTGTGTCCCGACTGTCTTCGCGGCCGCCACGATCTCGTCGATCGTCCCGCGGCTGTCGTGCGACAGGGCCGAGTGGACGTGGAGATTGGCGCGATACTCCTTCAGCGGCCCGAGACGTTCGATCGGATTGCGCTCGGCCTGAAACTTCACCACCGCCTGATGCACCGCCTCCAGCTTGGCGGCGGTCAGGCGTCCCCAGGCGTCCTCGCCGCGGAGCGGCAGGGCACAAGCCGCTGCCAGGAACATCCCGGCCAGATGTGGTTTGAGCATTTAGGGGCTAGGGCTGGGGGCTAGGGCTAGGGACGAATGACAAGTGACCAATGACAAGTGACTACGTCGCGGCCAAAAACCGGCTGAGCGTGTCGACGTTCCTGATAAACGTCGTTGTGGTAATAATTCGCCGGACGTTGCGGTCAGGATCGGCATCACGGAGGCGGCCGTCCTCGATCCAAGCGCCCGCAGCGTCCAGTGCGTCGATCGCCTGGCGGGCCGAGCGGGCAAGCTCGGGGGACATTGCATATTTGGCCGGCTGCAGAGCGGGCTTGAGCCTGGCCGGGTCCGTAGCGACGAGCCTCTCGTAGTCGCGGCGCAACTTGGGGATGTTGTTGGCGATGGTGAACGCATAGTGCGTGGGCAGGTCGCCATCCGTGTAAACCAGCTCGTATTGTTTGGTGAAGTAGAGCGGTTTGTTGGTCTTCAGCTCGTTGAAACGGGCCAGGCGGCCACCGGCCAGCGCCGATTTCTCCAGGTAATCGAGGGCCCGCGGAATTGGCTCCAGGTACTTCTTGTCGCCAGTTTGGCGATAGACGTCCATCAGGATGCGAATCGCCCCCTGCGACTCGCCGCCGGTGATGCTCGGCGGCTCGAACTTGCGGGCCCAGGCGGGGTGCATCTGGGCGTCGTATTGCTGGGCCCAGGCGGGCTGCGGGTCGGGCATTTGGGCGAGGATCAGAAAGTCCCCGCCGCGGCGGGCAGCATCGGCATATCGTTTGTCGCCGTAAATCTCCGCCGCTTCGAACAGCGTGCTGATCGTGGTGGCCTGGGCGTTGTCGTTAAGCGTGTAATAGCTGGTGTAATTGACGTTGGGCCAGGTCTTTGGCCAGGAGTCGGGATAGCTGGCCTTCATCACTGGAAAATCCTCGGCCTTGGGCGGGGCGCTAAACCGCTGCGGCCAGGCGCCGTTGGGATACTGCGCCGCCAAGAGGCCGCCCAGCGCGAACATCGCCGCTTCGTGAATCTTCGCGTCCTGTTGTTCAAGCACTCGGTCCATGTGCATCAAGAACCGCAGCGCCGACTGCGTATTGTCGTCGTCCAGCGTCGTCACATTGCGGGGCTTGTCGCCAGCCTGGCCGTCAGTGCGATAGGCATATCGCTTGCGGTCCGCCGGATCGAACTCGATCCGATAATCCCAGCCGCCGCTGGCCAGCTGCCCCTTCACCAGGCCGTGCGCCGTGGCCACTGCGGCATCGAGCAGGTATTGCTCCTTGGTGCGCTCATAAGCTGCCAAGAGTGCCTCGCCGACCGCCGGCGTTCCGGGCGATTGGACCCAGGCGGTGGTGCGGGTCGCTTTCGCTTCGCCCTCGCAGAGCGTCAGGTCGTCGCTATAGCGCCAGACATAGGTCCCCTCCACGCTCACCTTGTCGCGGAAGAACGTCACCGCTTTGCGCAGCGCCGAGGCCGCCTCGTCAGCCGTCGGATCGCCGGCCGAGGCCAGGCCCGGCAGAATCGCAAACATCAAGACCACAATCGCGCGCCGTCGATTCGTTCTCATGACAAGAGTCTCCAAATGAAAAAGAAAGCTCCGAGGGCGATGACGGCGATAACCATGCCGATGAAAATTCCCAGAAAGATCATGGTTGTCGGATCGGTCGCGACCGTCCCGCGGCTGGGCGCCCACTCTGCCGGGTTGAGCGGGTCGAGTGTTGTGCGGATCGGGGGCACATTCGAACCGGACGTGAGCGATTGGATCGCCTCAAAGTGCCGCCGATCTTGGGGCGACATCTCGCCCACGCTGTTGTACTCGCGGCCGTTGATGATGAATTTCTGGGCCGTGATGACGGTTGCTGCCGCGGTCGCGCCGCTCATGGCGGCCCTAAGCTTGTCTGGGTCCAGGTGCATCTCGAGGGTATCCGGGATGCCGTTGCCGTTCTTGTCGGCCAGGGCCGACATGGCCCGCTCGTAGCCCTCGCGCGCCTCGGCGGGCAGCTCATCGGGGCTGGAATACTCGCGGCCGTTAATGACGATTTTCATGGTATGTCCCCTGGGACAGCGAATCCACGCCAAATTCTCGCTCATTCGCCCGCGGCGAGGATTGCAGTGGCAGCGGTTACCAGACTGCCGGGGATTGCAACGGTCGGCTCATTGCGATTTTCCCAACTTTGGCGGCGGCACCGGCGCAAGCGAGCCGTCGTCCGCAATGCGAAACCGGAATGGCCACTCGTCGATGACACCGGGTTGGAATTGCTGCCCGAAGGCGTATTGGCCAGCGAGGCGAAGTTTTTCGCGAGGACGTTCTGCTAGGCGCGCGGCTGCGTCGCTCAGTTCTTGGCGGTGTTGCAACTCC
>JAKEHX010000421.1 GCA_022614795.1 Planctomycetaceae bacterium
AGGTTGTGAATTTTTCGTAGCTGAAGTCGCCAGACTTCAGGTTTTTCCGCGGATTCGGAACTCTGGCGAGTTCCGCTACGGGATTCATTCACAACCTCTCAGTACTAAGTACTAAGTACTGAACCCCTGACCTGACCCCTAACTCCTGGCCCCTGACTACTGGCTCCTGGCTCCTGACCCCTGTCCCCTGGCTCCTGGCCGCTGTCCCCCGGCCCCTGCCTCATTCGCTGGCGTCAAGTACGATAGGGTCATGGCCGACAACGTACTTCCCGCTGCCGCCAGCGATCCCAGGTGGGCCGCGACCTGGCTCGAGCTGGGCCAGGGTGCGCCGACGCTGGCCGGCCTGGCCCGCGTAGCGAGCATTGCCGTGGCTACCGGCGGCGACAAGTCGATCCAACTGTCGCGCGAGGCCCGCGGGCTGCTATTCGCCGCCAAGAGCCGCGGCGTGATGGAGGTCAAGGGCTCGAACCGGGCCTTCGACGCCCCGGGCCGCATGCTCGCCGTGTATGTCGAAACCGATGCCGAGCGGACGCTGATTTTTCGCAGCCGCGAGAACCCGGCTTACACGATCCGCTTTCTGGCCGGCTTTCGCGAGCTGTGTGCGGCGGGCCTGGTGATGCACCACATCAACACGGAGTTTTCGCTGACGCGCGAGGGGCTCGATCTGGCGCAGGCCGTGCCGGCGGACGAGGTGCGCGATTTGCTGGCCCAGGCGAGCGAGTTTGGGGTGTTGGAGTAGGCTGATGTGGTAGCGGAAGTCGCCAGACTTCCGGAATCGAGCAGGCAGCCCCGGAACTCTGGCGAGTTCCGCTACCTGAACTGCCGCCTCATCGCCCAGCCGGAACAAACCGCCAATCGACTTTGCCGTGATAGGCCATCGTCTCGTGGACGACGGCAAATAAGTCCGGGTCGTATTCCTTGAGCAGCTCGCGCGTCGCGATCGGGTGCGCGGCATCGCCCGGAGCGTCGTCCTGGCCCAGCGCGTCGAAATAGGCCAAAACGCCCGCCGACCAATAGGCGACCGGATCGTGGATCGCGCTCGTCCCTTTCCATTTGCCGGCTGCGGTCGCTTTCTCGAACAGCTCTTTCAGCCGGGCGGCGAATCGCTCGTCCAGGCGGCGGACGCGGAGCTCGTATTGCTGGACATTGCGGCCCCGGTTTTCCCAGTTGGGATCGACCGGCCGCCGCCCCGCGGCGTGATACACGGCGTGGGCCATCAGGCGGATCAGATGCTGATCGCCGACGCCCGGCTGGCGCGGATCGGCCAGCACGTTCTCCTCGCCGACGACGAGCAGTTTGGCTTCGGGGGAATAGGGAAGCGTGCGCGAGAGGGGGTCGAAGCCTTCGATCTTGCGAAGCTCCGCGAATTCCGGCAGGTCGGCGAGGCGTTCCTGCCGGCCCAGGACGACGAGCCGCACTCCGTCTGCAATCAGCGCCTTGAGCAGGTCGTGGCGATAGGCAAACATCTTGCGGATCGTGTCGTTGGCCTTGAGCAAGGCCTCGTCTCTGGCCTGGCGGCCGAGGATGGTGAATTCGCGGGCCCACGTGAACTTGCTGTAGTACGGATCGACCTTGAGCCTGGCCGGAGGCGGGCCGACGTTGGGCAAGCGCGCCAGCCAGGTGTAGCGCCAGTCCTGATCGGGGCCGAGGGCAAAGGTCGTGCGGACCAGCTCGTAACCGGCGGGGTCATAGACCTGGAGCTGCTCGCGCGTGCCGATCGGCCCGTGATTCCAGTTGTTGACGCGCTGGCAGTCGAAATAGGCCTGGCAGATTTCGGCCCAGTATTCGCCGGCGTTCGATCCGGCGTAGACGTCCTGAAATAGGCCCCGCTCGCGGGCGGCGCGAAAGGCGGCGGTTTTCCGCTCGCTCCACGTGGGGTCGATCGAGCGGAGCGCGCCGTCAATCGTGTGGCAGAACTCGTGCACGGCGATGCTCTCGTCGTCGTAACGGTCGAGGGGCAGGCTGAGGACGTTCTCTTCGCCGAAGCTCGTCGGCCGTCCTCCGGTGCCGCGGACCCGCTCGTTCTGATACTGGGGATTGCGGCTGTCGCGGTATTCGGGCACGTCGGTATAGACCTGGTCCTTGCCGATGACGATCAGGTACATGCGGTTTTTGACGAGGGCGGCGGTAATGTCGGGGCGGCCGGCGAGCAGGTGCGTCACGATCTCGTGAACGCGGACCAGCGCCTGGTCGGCCACGTCGGCATGGGCCGCGACCGGCATGCCAGCGACGTCGATGTACTTGGCATAGAAACGGCGGGCCACGTCGCGGTCGCGCTCGGCAACGAGCTCAAAGAACGACTCGGGAGGGGCCGACACCTGCGGCTCGGCGGCGGGGGCGGATGCCGAAAGGGCGATCAGGGCGAGAGCGAGCAGCGCGAAGAGGGAGCGGATCATGGAGCCTAGGATACTCGCCCTAGCAGGCCCTTGCATCCTGCTTGCCGCTAGCGCGGCAACCTGCGGTAGCGCAGGGCGCAGCCGGCTGCGGCCTGGGCTGTCGCAGGTCGGCCCTTTGGGCCGCAGCCGTGGCCTGATGGAAATCGCGGTGCCCTAGACTACACCCCACATAGCTGGCTGGCCGACCTTGGGATACGCTTCTCGTCAGCCAGTTTTTGTGGAGGATGGCTTTATCATTTGAATGGGATGCCGACAAGGCGCTCGCGAATGAGCGGAAACACGGTGTATCCTTTGAGGAGGCGAGCACCGTATTTGCCGACCCCTTGGCCTCCACGATTTACGACCCCGATCATTCTGATGATAACCGATTGCTTGTGGTATCCTTCACTGATCGAGATGAGTCGATTCGCATCATCAGCGCCCGTGTTGCCAGTCGCCGGGAACGAAAGCAGTATGAAGAAGCCAGCGAAACGTAAGACCAGGGACTTGCGGCCGGAGTACGACTTTTCCCGCGGCGTACGCGGCAAGTACGCGAAGCGCTATGCCGAGGGGACCAACATCGTGGTCCTGGCCCCTGACGTCGCCAAAGCATTTCCAAGCGCCGATGCCGTCAACCAGGCACTTCGCGGCTTGATGGAAATCGCGGGACGCACCATTGCCACGCGCTAATGGGCCTTCAAGGGAGCGCGGACTGAGTACTGAGTACCGGTCACCCTCGCTCCGTCGGCGCTAAATCGAGGACGAGGACGACGACGAGAGGTCACTAC
>JAKEHX010000422.1 GCA_022614795.1 Planctomycetaceae bacterium
ATGCAAAGCCAACTGGTCGCGAAGCTGGCAGAGCTTGTCGATCAGCAGCCGGCAATGTGCGGGAGCGAGGGGGCGTTGGCACCGGTGCCGCAACTCGGACAATAGCGACCAGAGTTCCTGGTTTACTTCTTTGATTTCCTGCAAGAAGGCAGCGTTGACGGTCACCGTGGCGGTGAGTGTGGCGACGGACATTTCGCCCTCCTTTCCCGCCCAGGCCGCAGAAAAGCGGGCGGCCGGCGAGATGACGCGGAAACGCCGCCAGCCGAGAGCGTCGGCCGGCAGACGCCGGAACACAAACCACGCCGCCCGTGGCTGTCGATTGAGTCAATCCCCGGCGGCGGCAACATCCTGATTCACGGCGCAAGATCAAGCTGTAACGGCAATGCTACGCCTGCTACGCTGCGAGGTCAAACACTTTCCAGACAGATTCTTGGCGGCCACGATTCCCCCCAATTCGGCATTCGCAAACCAACTGCAGCGGGGTTATCGTCGCCCCAAATTGGACTTCACCGATCCCCGCCGTTACGCTAATCGAGCACGGGAGAATCAGCTGCCAAAATGTCCGGCGACGAGCCGTCGCCGAAAGTCCATGACAGAGACAACCTACATCCACGGCACGACCCAGAGCGAGCAGGCCCGCCTGGCCACACTCAATCGGTTGACCAATGGACCCTTCATCGAGTTCTTGGGAGTGACGCCGGGCGCGAGCGTGCTCGAAGTCGGCAGCGGCCTGGGAATCCTGGCGATCGAAGTGGCGGGCGCCGCGCCCGACGTGCAAGTGACAGGGCTGGAGCGCTCGCCCGAGCAGCTCGTCGCGGCTGCGTCGCATCCGCGCGTCACGTTCGTCGAAGGGGACGCCCACAAGCTGCCATTTGCCGATGCCACGTTCGACCTGGTGTATTGCCGCTACCTCTTGGAGCACGTTGCCGAGCCGGGGATTGCGGTGGCCGAAATGCGCCGCGTCACCCGCCCCGGCGGCCGCGTGGCGGTCATGGAAAACGACACGAGCCTGGTCCGGGTCGATCCGCCTCGCCCCGCGTTTCAGGCCATTTGGGCCGCACTGGCCCGCTATCAATGGCAACTGAAAGGCGACGCGTTCATTGGCCGGCGCCTCTACAGGCTGCTCAAGGACGCGGGTTTTGAGCAGATTGAATTGTCGCTTCAGCCCGAGGTGCACTGGTCGGGCTCGCCGCACTTTCGCGCCTGGCTCGAGAACCTCGCGGGCAATCTCGACAGCGCTCGCGCCGGACTGGTGGAAAGCGGATCCTGCAAGGCCGAGCAGCTCGCCTACGCGATGGACGAGCTGCGGCAGCTCGCCGACCGCAGCGATGCGTCAGGCACGTTTGCTTGGAACCGGGCAATGGCAGTACGGTAGGGGCCACGCAGTAGGGGCGCTACTTGGCCGTCACCGCGATCCGGTTGGCCGCGCTGAGGATCGCGTGCACGGTGGCTTCGACCGTGTCGGTCGAGATGCCGCGGCCGCGGAAGGTCTGCCCGCCGTGCTCGACCGAAAGGTTCACTTCGCCCAGCGCGTCGTGGCCGAGCGTGGCGCTGCGGACCTGGTAATCGACGCACTTGAGCTTGATGCCGGTGAGCTTCTCGGTGGCCAGGAACACGGCATCGATCGGCCCGTCGCCGTCGGAAACTTCGGCTGTGTGCTCCTGACCGCCGCGGCGGAGCGTCAGCTTCGCCCGCGGCCGATGGCCGCTGCCGGTGGCGACTTCGTAGGAGACCAGCGACCACTCGGCCTGGTCGCTGCCGTGAATCCGCTGCTCGATAAGGGCAATGATATCGCCGTCATAGATGTCCTTCTTCTTGTCGGCGAGCTTCTTGAAGTCGTCGAACACGGCTTGGAGCTGCTCGCCGGTCAGTTGATAGCCGAGGGCCTTGGCCCGGTCGGCCAAAGCGGCCCGGCCGCTGTGCTTGCCCAGCACGAGGTCGGTCTTCTGAAAGCCGACATCCTCGGGCCGCATGATCTCGTAGGTGCTCCGCTCCTTGAGCATGCCGTCCTGGTGAATGCCCGCTTCGTGGGCGAAGGCGTTGCGGCCGACGATTGCCTTGTTGCGCTGCACCTGGAGGCCGGTGATCGACGACAGCAGGCGGCTCGTGGGGACGAGCCGCTCGGTATGGATGCCAGTCGTGCAGTTGTAAAAGTCCTGCCTGACGCGCATCGCCATGACGACCTCTTCGAGCGAGGCGTTGCCGGCCCGCTCGCCGATGCCGTTAATCGTGCACTCGATCTGACCGGCCCCGTTCTCAACGGCGGCGAGGCTGTTGGCCACGGCCAGGCCCAGGTCGTTGTGGCAGTGCGTGCTGATCACCGCTTTGTCGATATTGGGCACGCGATTTTTCAGCAGCGCGATCACGCTGCCATAATCCTGAGGCGTCGCATAGCCGACGGTGTCGGGAATGTTGACCGTCGTGGCACCGGCGGTGATTGCCGCTTCAACCACCTGGCAGAGAAAGTCACGCTCGGTGCGGGCGGCGTCTTCGGGCGAAAACTCCACGTCGTCGCAATAGCCCACCGCCCGCTTCACGCCAGCGATCGCCCGCTCGACGATCTCCTCGCGGGTCATCTTGAGCTTGAACTCGCGGTGGATGGCGCTGGTCGCCAGGAAAACGTGAATCCGCGGCTGCTGGGCGAGCTTGAGGGCTTCCCAAGCCCGATCAATGTCGGCGTTGTTGCAGCGCGCCAGGCCGCAGATGGTAGCGCCGCGGACAGCGCCGGCGATCTCGCGGACCGATTCGAAGTCGCCGGGCGAGGCGATCGGAAAGCCCGCTTCGATGACATCGACGCCCAGCTCGACAAGAGCCTGAGCGACCTCCATTTTCTCGCGGAGGTTCATGCTGCACCCGGGCGATTGCTCGCCATCGCGCAGCGTCGTGTCGAAGATTTTGATGCGTCGGGTATCGGACATGATGGTTAATTTCCTGGACAGATGGTGCTTTGTTGAGGCGAGCGCTGTAGGGAATGCCCTCTGTGGCATTCCGCGAGTTCACAGCCAGGAACGCCACGGAGGGCGTTCCCTACAGTCGGTGCGCCGGCCTTATGCCGGCACGGAAAGCACCAGCCACGCCCTCGTCGGCGTAGTCGCCCGCGGTCGATTGTCGCCACGAAATGTCATGTTCGCATCCAGCCAACAAAAAACCCCGAGAGCCGGCAAGGCTTCGGGGTCAGGATGTTTCAGTCTGAAACGAGGTGCTCCCCTACGCCTTGCTGTTAGCAAGGTAAAACTGGGTAAGCGAAAGCAAGGGAAGGAAGTTCATCGTGATTTGCGGCAAACCCTGCGGAATCTACTCGCTGCGGGATATATTGACTCTACCCCACCCGGCGGGTCCGGTCAAGCTCGTCTCGTGGCCAGCGAATACGCTACGGAGAGGTTCCTTTGCCAAAGGTTCACGCGCGTGAGGGGCAAATGCACTCCAACACTAGTTCGCTGCAACTCGACTGCAAGGCGTGCGGGAAGCCGATTCCGGCAGCCGACGTGAATATCGACAAGGCCATTGCCAAGTGCGGGGCTTGCAATGCGGTCTTCGGCATCTTGGATGTCGTCGGCGGGGCAGGGGAGGCAAGGCCGCCGGTGCCCACGCCCAAGTGTTTTCAGATTGAGAGTTGGGGTTCGGAGCTGACTCTGACGCGGCGCTGGTACACCCATGGCCTGTGGCCGCTATTGGCCTTTTGCATTTTCTGGGATGGGTTTCTGGTCGTCTGGTACTCAATGGGCGTCAGGATACTTATTAACGGCGAGGATGCCGGACCGGTCTGGCTGATGTTCGTGTTTCCCGTGTTCCACGTGGCGATCGGCGTCGGATTGACGTATGCCGTGCTGTGCGGCTTTTTGAATCGTACCGTGGTGCGCGTGTCGGGCGGCGAGCTGAGCGTTCGGCACGGGCCGCTTCCCTGGCCGGGCAGCCGGCAGCTTTTCACCACCGACATTCGGCAGCTCTATTGCACCGAATCAAAGCGGCATTGGAATCAAAACAACGGCCGGCGGACGTTCGATGTCATCATCCAATCGAAGGCAAACGACAAGATTACCTTGTTGACGGGACTGGAGGAACTCGACCATGGCCTGTTCATCGAGCAACAAGTCGAGCAGCACTTGAAGATTCCGGATGAGCACGTGCCAGGGGAGGTGCGGGCTTGAATTGCTGCGAGCAGCTCGCCAGCGACGGCTACGCGGTCGTGCCCGGCGTGTACCGCGTGGAGGAGTGCCGCGAGATCGCCTCGCAAATCGAGTCGGCGCTGGTTGCGTGTCACGATGGGTCGGCTTCGCTCCGCAGGGCGAATGGGGCAATCTATGGCGCCAGGAATCTGCTCGATTTGTTCCCGGAGGCGAGCCAGCTGTGGCAGCGGAGCGTGCTGACGGACCTTCTGTCCGATGTTCTTGGATCGACGTTCGGCCTGGTCCGCGGGCTATTCTTCGATAAACCGCCCCGCGGCTCATGGAGCTTGCCGTGGCATCGCGACCTGACGATTGCCGTGCACGAGCACCAACCGGCAAGCGATCGGTTCCGCAATCCGACGACGAAGGCGGGAGTGCCGCACGTCGAAGCCCCGGACGAGATATTGCGGCAGATGCTCACGCTGCGGATTCACTTGGACGCGGCGACCGCGGAGAACGGCCCGCTAGTGGTCGTACCCGGATCGCACCACAGCCGCGATACCCACTCCTCCCGCGAGCCGGCGGTGATTTTGGCCGCCGCTGGCGACGTGCTGGCGATGCGGCCGCTGCTGGAGCACTCCAGCGGCGAATCGCACGCGGGAAGCGATTTGCATCGGCGGGTCGTGCATCTGGAATTCGCCGCCAGCCCGGCGCTGCCTGATGGATACCGCTGGCGGCAGTTCAATTCTATCTGATCGACGCCCGCAGTAGCCGTTGTCCGCCGATTTACAAGCGATCCGCTGGCGATCACACTATCGCACAGTGCGGAACGGTCCGCGGCTTCACGGTCGATTCGTCTCACTCGGAGCCTCACCATGCGTCGCTTGTTTCTGCTCACGCTCGTTGCTGTGGCGGTATTCGCGCCTTTCCTGCTTGCCGAAGATAGAAAGCCCGATGCCGACGGCTTTGTCACTATTTTCGATGGCAAGTCGCTCGACGGCTGGAAGAAGTCGGGCGAGAACCAGGACAGCATTCAGCTCAAGGACGGGGCGGTCGTGGCCAACGGCAACCGCTGCCATCTGTTCTATGCAGGGGCCGACAAGCCGTTCAAGAATTTTCATCTACAACTGGAAGTGATGACGCGGCCGAACGCCAACGGCGGCGTCTATTTCCACACGAAGTACCAGGAGGAGGGCTGGCCGCTCACCGGGCACGAATGCCAGGTCAACAACACGTTCAAGGCCGATCCGCAGAAGACGGGCGGCGTCTATAAGGTCGCGAAGGTGCTCGAAGCGCCGGCCAAGGACGACGAGTGGTTCAAATACGAAATCGTAGTCGAAGGCAACCACGTCGTCGTAAAGATCAACGACAAGGTGACCGCCGACTACACCGAGGACGCAGCGGCGCTGGACAAGGACAAAACCATTGAACCGGGCCGCCGAATGGGCGAAGGGACGTTTGCCCTTCAGGCGCATGACCCGGGCAGTACGGTGTTGTATCGGAATATCAAGGTGAAGCGGCTGGAGTAGGCAGAGTGAGTAGGTGAGTGGTGAGTAGTGAGTCGTGGAGATCAGGAGGTCAGAGGTCAGAGTACTCAGTACTTGGTACTCAGTACTGAGTACTGCGTACCAAATACAAGCACCCCAAGCACCAGGAACCACTCACCTACTCACCACTCACCGCTCCACCACTCACCTGCCTCGAACTTGCTTGCGATTGCAATGCCGCCCAAGTACCATAAAACACTGGTCCTGATGGGACTTGGGGCGGTAGCCTGCGCCGGCGACCGGTTGTCGCCTGGCGGGTAGGCGGTCCCCTTTTTCACACGTACATGGAGCGTCGTTTATGACTCGGAAAGTCGTTCTGGGTTGCCTGGCAGCGGCGGCGCTGGCCTTCGCCGGTCCCGCGAGTTGGGGGCAAGACAACCTGCTGGAAGAGATGTATGGACGGGGTGTCCATGCGTATTTCTCGCGCAACTTCACAGAAGCCAACGAGCTGCTTTCGGCCGCGATCAGCGCCGGCAGCCGCGATCCGCGGGCCTACTACTTCCGCGGTTTGACGTACAACAAGTTGGGCCGGCCGGATGAGGCCAAGGCCGATTACAAGTCGGGCGCCGACCTGGAAGTTGCCGGCGGCGAGCCGATTCCAGTGGGCCGCTCGCTGGAACGGATACAGGGACTCGACCGGATGGCCATTGAGACGAGCCGGCGGATGGCGCGTCTGGCCGCGGTGAAAGCCCAGTATTCGCAAGATACGATCCGCATCGAGCCGACGCGCAGCCCTGGCCCAGAGGCGCTTCGCGATCCCGGCCGGACCGCACCGGTAGCCCCTGCTGCCGTCGAGGCGGCGGACCCGACCGATCCATTCGCGCCCGCACCTGCCGCACCGGCGACCCTGCCCGCACCCGCTGCGGCAAGGCCGGCGGCTCCACCGGCTCCGGCTCCTGCTGCGGCTGACCCATTTGCAGAACCGGCTAGACCGGCTGCACCTGCTCCTGCACCCGCGCCGGCCCCGGCACCAGTCCCGGTGCCTGCTGCTGATCCATTTGCAGAACCAACCAGACCGGCTGCACCTGCTCCAACACCAGCGCCGGCCCCAGCGCCTGCACCCGCTGCGGCTGATCCATTTGCGGAACCGGCTGTACCTGCACCAACTCCGACACCAGCCCGTGCACCGGCCCCAGCGCCTGCACCAGCACCGGCTGCGGCTGATCCATTTGCGGAACCGGCTGCACCCGCACCAGCACCAGCACCCGCTGCGGCTGATCCATTTGCGGAACCGGCTGTGCCTGCACCAGCTCCGTCGCCAGCCCGTACACCGGCCTC
>JAKEHX010000423.1 GCA_022614795.1 Planctomycetaceae bacterium
GCTTCGACCCGCCGATCGACGGCCGCGGTGCACCACGTCGTCCAGCCCCGTTTGCTCCCGCCGGCCACGACAAACTTGTCGATCTTGTGCCTGCCCCCCTGATCGCTGGCCAGGAGCTCCTGGACGCAGTCCATGGCCCGCACGGCGCTTTTCACCATCGGCAGCCGGGCCGGCCAGGTTTCGTCCCCTGTCTTCAGGAATTGATCCCAGGTGTAGGCGATCAGATCGTCTTCCTTCCGGCTCCGGCCGTCGCCATGGAAGACGAGTCCCTGGTTGGGGACCATTCTCAGCTCGGCCACGACCGAGCCGGTGGCCTTGGCGATTGCCAGCATGCGTCCCTCGGCCGATTGCGGCGCTTCGCCGCCGTTGGCCCCGCCGACAATGAAGAGCAGGGCCTTATTCGACGTGACCTTTTCCGGTTTGACGACGATCAGCCAGTGCTGCCAGACGGGACGGTCCACATCCTTTTCAGTGCGCCAGGTTTGCGACTTGAGATCGACGACCCATTGCGCGAGGCCGTCGGAGTTCGCCTCGCGGACCACCTTCCAGGAATAGGTCGAATCCGGCTGGCGGACATAGCGGTCCAGGGCCGTTTCGGCGGCGCTGGCCGCCGTGGCGACGATGAGCGTCACCGTAAGAGAGAACCATTGAAAACAAACGAAGCGAGTCATTGACATAGAAATATCCTCGATAATCTGCAACGTCAGATTTGCCGAATGCCCTCGATGGGGCGCGGGCCGGCGGGCGTTTCGACCAGCGTGCCACGGGAAAAGCAGCCCGGATGGCAAGGCTCTGGATGCGATTCGCGCCACTCGGCTTCCGGAAAGGCTCGCTTCACCTCGTCCAGATTGACCTTCGTGAACTCAGCGGAATACCACGAGCTGCACCAGATTTCCTGGATGGCCTCGTCACCCAGCCACTGCCGCACCAGCGAGACCTTGGCGGCCCGGCCAAGGAGGGTGCTGCCGCCGGGAAACCGTTCTTCCCACGCCTTGGCGGTCGTGAAGCTGATCGCCCCGTTCGATTGGTGCCTGGCAAGGACCGCCTTCCGGTGACGAACAACACTCGACTCCCAAGCCAGCCAGCACGAAACAAGCGTCACCAGGACGAACATCGTCCGGAGGCTGAACTTGAACCAGGGGCGGCGCGGTGGAACTGGCGGCGGGCTGCGCGGTGTTGCTGCGTTCATGACAGCCACTCGATCCCCTAGCGGCCTCGCTTATTCCGCATTTTTCCTGCGTTATCCTGCGTCGCGATTGCCGCCGTAGCGGTTGAGCGACAGCTTCTTCGCGATTTCGGCCTTGAGCCGCTGGAGGACCGACTGCTTGTCGGTCTTGTGGAGGATTCGCTGGGCGACTGCCTTGGGGCTTTCGCCTCCCCAGGAGCTGCCGTGCTCGAAGTAATACTGGGCTGCCTGGCCGACGATGTAGGAGCCGAACCCGGCGGCCAGGCCTTGCGGCACCGCGGTGATCAGCGTCGATTTGCCCAGCGTCACCCCCTTGAGCAGCGACATCAGGGCCGATGACGCGACCACGCCCGCCGTCATCAGGCCGGCCGCCTTGGCGATTGAAATGGCCAGCTCTTTGGCGTGGGTGGTGGACATCTCCAGGCCATAGACGGCCGCGAGCGTGACGATCATCGCTCCATCGATCGCCACGCCGCCGAAGACATCGGCTACGGGAATGGGATTGAGGCCCACGCCGATCACCTTGAGTGTGGCATAGCTCCAGATCACCTGCTGGGCCCGCGTGTTGCGCAGCTGCACCCGGAGCGATGCGACCCGGTCGCTCTTGTCCGCCGCGTAAAGAGCCGCATTCAGGGCGATCAGCGACAGCCCCTCGCGGTCGAGCAGTTCCAGAATCAGCGTCTTCAGCTCTTCGACATCCGGCGGCGGCTTGCGCCACTGGCTTCGCTCGCTGCCGCTGGCCGATTGAATGATGTACTCGCGTTCGCGCGGATCGGCGGCAGCCGGAACGATGTGCTCGGCCGGCACGATGTCCTTCAGCCGCGAATTGCGGATCACATCGAGCAGCTTGGCCCGCTGGTCGGGGCTGTACAGGTCGATCTTGTTGAGCACGACGACCAGCGGCTTATGGAACGCGGCGAGCTGGACGAGGTTGGCGTGCTCGGTGTCGTTGAGGTCCGAATCGGTGACGAACAGGATCAGGTCGGCCCGCTGAGCGGCTTCGCGAGCCATGTCGCCGCGCTCCTGCCCGCCGACCTCGTTGATCCCCGGCGTATCGACCAGCACCACCTGCGACTGGCCGAGCCCCGGAAGGCAATAGCCGGCCCCGTTCCAGGCGACGTGCCAAACCTCCCTCGTCCAGCCGCCGCGGACATCGACCGAGGCGACGTCCTTGCCGACCAGGGCGTTGATCAGGGCCGATTTGCCCGTGCTGATCTCGCCGAAAATGACGATCTCGACGCGGCCGCTGGTGAGCTTGTCGTGCATCTGCCGCAAGCCGGCCAGCTCGGCCCGGAGGCGGGCCTTCTCTTCGTCGGTGCAGCGGCGGACGCGGTCGAGCGTCTGCTCGACGGCGGCGATGGCCTGGCGGTAGGAGTCGGAAGCGGGCAAGCGGGGCTAGGGCTGGGGGCTAGGGGTTTCCATTTCATTTCGCCACGCCGCTTGCGGCGTGCTGGTTGGGCGACAGAGACATTCACTTCTTCGCGTCCGCGGCCTCGGGATTGTGTTTTCCGCCGCTAGCCACAGTATATTCAGGGCAGGAGCTTCCCAATGGCATCGCGAATCGTTGGAATTGCCCTTTTTCTGGCCGCACTAGCTGTTTCGTCCTCTGCCGCCGACGAGCCCGCAGCGACCACGGACAAGCCGGCCGTGACCCAGGACGAGCTGCGGGGGGCGATCAACAAGTCGCTGCCGCTCTTGACCAAGGCGGCCATCGGCCACCGCGAGCAGCGCAAGCAGTGTTTTGCCTGTCACCAGCAGGGCCTGCCGATCTTCGCCCTCACCGCGGCCAAGGC
This sequence comes from Planctomycetaceae bacterium, assembly GCA_022614795.1. GTDB lineage: Bacteria > Planctomycetota > Planctomycetia > Pirellulales > Pirellulaceae > CAYLLN01. The sequence goes on from JAKEHX010000423.1 coordinate 2,980, forward strand.
CAAGGGCTTTACAATCGACGAGGCGGAGCTGGCCACCCAACTGGAGTTCATTGCCGGATTTCTGGCCAAAAACCGCGAGCAATATCTTCAGGGAAAGGGCCAAGGAGGCCAGGCCGATACGGCCGGCTACGCCCTGGTCACGCTGGCCGCGGGTGGCTGGAAGCCGGACGAGGCAACCGCGGCAGTGACCGAGTATCTGCTGCTGCGGCAAAAGGACCAGGACCACTGGAGCAACAACAGCACCCGCCCGCCCACTGAGGCCAGCCCGTTCACGACGAGCTACGTGTCGCTGCGCGGCCTGGCGGTCTTTGCCACCGCCGAACAGAAGGAGCGGGCCGATAGCCGCGTGAAGCAGGTCCGCGAGTGGCTCATCAAGGCTGCGCCCCAGGACAACGAGGATCGCGTGTTCCGCCTGCTTGCCTTGAAAGAGGTCGAGGCGCCGCCCGCCGACATCGAAGCCGCGGCCAAGGAATTGCTCGCCAGGCAGCGCGACGACGGCGGCTGGGCCCAGCTCGACACCTATGATCCGGAAAAGGGCCAGCCAGAGATCGCGACTACGTCCGATGCCTACGCCACCGGCACGGCCCTCGTCGCCCTGCAACAGGCTGGCGGACTGGCCACATCCGACGCGGCTTATCAGCGCGGCCTGCGCTATCTGCTTCAGGGGCAGCTTGAAGACGGCTCGTGGCACGTCACCAGCCGCAGCAAACCTTTCCAGGCCTATTACGAGTCGGGCTTCCCACACGAGCACGACCAATTCATCTCGTGCGCCGCCAGCGGCTGGGCGACGTGGGCGCTGGTGCTGGGATGTGAGAAGATGGACAAATAAGTTCCAGCGCGCGGCGGCGCTGAGATATAGTTGGGAAGAGGAGACGTGTGATGACCTATCGCGGAGAAGTCAAAAACGATGTGATCGTTCTCGAACCGGGCGCTAGCCTGGACGAAGGGACGGTA
>JAKEHX010000424.1 GCA_022614795.1 Planctomycetaceae bacterium
ACCGCAGTCGATCGGCGTCTTCGTCCCAGCTGCCGCCGCGGATCGCGCGGGGATAGAGCTTCGTCGGCCAGCCGATTGCCGCGTGCCAGGGGAGCGCTTGGCCCGCACGTGCCTGCCCTTCGAAGCGTTTGTAGCCTTCTTTGAGGTATTGATCGAGGCACCACTCGCCGACATTTCCGTGCATGTCGAAAAGGCCCCACGGATTGGGCTTCTTCTGGCCGACGAGCTGCGTCTTCTCGCCGGCGTTGTCGTAGTACCAGGCATATTCGCCGAGCTGGGTCGGATCGTCGCCGAACGAATAGGCCGTCGTTGTGCCGGCCCGGCAGGCATATTCCCATTCAGCCTCCGTCGGCAGCCGATAGTATTGCCCCGTAATGCCACTGAGCCACTTGGTGTATTGTTTGGCGGCGAATTGGCTCATGGTGACGGCGGGCTGCTTGGGATCGGCCCCTTGCTTGAATGTGAAGGTCGGGTCGTACAGGCTCGACGGGGCCGTGACGACCCATTCCTTGTTCGCATCGGTCACCGGCAGCAGCTTCTCGCCCAGCAGGCGTTTGAATAGCGTGTGCATCGCCATGTACTGCTTGTATTCGCTCCAGGTCACCTCGCAGGTGCTCATCCAGAACGGCTCGATCTCGACTTCGAATGGCGGACCCTCTTCGGGCTTGCGCCCCTTTTCGCCCTCCGGGCTGCCAAGTTTGATCTTGCCGCCGGGAATCGGCTGCATTTCAAAGGTGGCCTCAGTGCCGGGAATCGTCGCCTGGTAAGGGACCATGAATCCGCGATCAGTCTTCACGAAGCGTCCACTGGCCGGCTGATTGGCGACCACGCCAGGCACTTCCTCGGCCTGCGACGGCAAGCCAGCCGAGAAGGCGATGGCAGAAATTGATACGAATGTTGCGATGCGGCGTATCATGGGCACTCGACCGAGAAGCAGGCGAAGGTGGGAAGGCGGCGCAAAACCGCAGCCGCATTCTAGCCTCCAAGTGGCTGCGAATTAAGGGGCAGCGCCCTGAGGTTGGGCCAAGTTTGCATTACTGGTGCTCCGATAATCGAGTGATGCGCGGCACTGCCGCCGTCCATCGACAGCCCCGCTAGCAAGCCCCTGTGACTGGTTCCAAATCAACCGGGTCTGGCATGCACGCCCTACCGATCGACGCGACGAGCGCCGAATCGAGCGCGCGCTCGCCTCGATTCGCGCGCAGCATCTTGCGAATCAAAGTGCCGGTGGCGGTCACGCTCGCCAGCGGCCGGCACAAGGTCGGCCGCATTTTGGAATTCGCCCCGGGCACGCTCTTGCAATTCAACACCGCATGCGACGAGCCGCTCACGTTGTCGGTCGCCGGCTGCGACATTGCTGTAGGCGAGGCGGTAACTGTCGGCGAAAGACTTGGTCTGCGGATCACGTCGGTCGTGCACTGGGCACGGCGGGCGTAAGGTACGCGTTGCCGCGAAGGGCCTGACCGGCGTATGCTAAGCAGGTGCCCCGCGAATTGGCTTGCCTGGCTGGAACGTCCGATGAACCTTCTCTATATCGTCCTGCCGTCGGCTCTCGTGCTGACGATCGCCTATCTCGTTTACGGCCGGGTCCTGGCGCGGCTGTTTCAGCTCGATCCCAACCGCAAGACGCCGGCTTATGAGCTCAAGGATGGCGTCGATTACGAGCCGCTGACCCCGTCGGCCCTGTTTCCCCAGCACTTTTCGGCGATCGCGGCTGCCGGGCCGATCGTCGGACCGATCCTCGCCGGGCTGATGTTCGGCTGGCTGCCGGCCCTGATCTGGATCCTGGCGGGGTCGATTCTGATTGGCGGCGTACACGACTTTGCCGCGCTCGTCGCCTCCATTCGCCACAAGGCGCGGTCGATTGCCGAAGTGGTTCGTGACCACATGAGCCGGCGATCGTATCTCTTGTTCCTGTCGTTTATTTGGATTGCCCTCGTCTACATCATCGTCGCGTTTACCGACATCACGGCCGACGCATTCGTGGGCAAGGCCAATGCGGCATCAGGGGGCGTGTCGGGAGGGGCGATTGCCACTTCGTCGCTCCTCTACCTGGCGCTGCCGATCGCGATGGGCTTTTTGATGCGGTACGCGAAGCTGCCGCTGTGGCTGGCGACGGTGATCTTTGTCCCGCTGGTCGGCGTGGCTATCTGGGTGGGCCAGTTCATTCCGCTGGACGTGGCGGACATGCTCAATCTGTCGCAGGGGGACGCACGCAAGGTGTGGGATGTGGCGCTGCTCATCTACTGCCTCATTGCTGGCGTCGTGCCTGTGTGGATGTTGCTCCAGCCTCGCGGTCACTTGGGGGGCTTCTTTCTCTATGCGGCACTGGGCGCGGCTGCGCTTGGCCTGGTGTTCGGCGGCGCCACGATCGAATATCCGCGCTTTACCGATTGGTCGGTCGTGCGCAAGGATCAATCGGTCGCTACCTTGTTCCCGATTCTGTTCATCATGGTGGCCTGTGGAGCATGTTCCGGCTTCCATTCGCTCATTGCCTCGGGCACCACGTCGAAACAGCTCCGCGTGGAAACCGACGCCAAACCGATCGGCTACGGGGCGATGCTGCTGGAGGCTATGGTCGCCATCGTGTCGCTCTGCTGCGTGATGATGTTTGCCGCGGGGTCGCCGGAGCTCGCAGCAGCTCCTAATCAGATCTATGCCAGCGGCATTTCGCGGTTTTTGCAGGTCATCAGCGGCGATCCAAAGTTTGTGGAGTTTGGGAGGGCCTTCGCGCTGATGGCCTTCACCACGTTCGTCTATGACACGCTTGACGTGTGCACGCGCCTGGGGCGATACATCGTTCAGGAGCTCACCGGCTGGCGGACCAGCGCTGGCCGCTGGTTTGCAACGGCGCTCACCGCGGGTGTGCCCATCTATTTCCTGCTGCGGCACCCGTCCGACGCGGGCCCGGGCAAGGAAGTGTGGCGAGTGTTCTGGGAACTCTTTGGCGCGAGCAATCAACTGCTCGCCGCATTGACACTGCTCGGCATTACCGTGTGGCTCTGGCGCACGCGGCAAGCGTGGTGGGTATGGTTCGTTACGGGATTGCCGACCGTGTGGATGTACGTGATGAGCACCTGGGCGCTGGCTGCGATGACCCTGTCGGGATTTCGCGGTACAGACGGCCAATGGAAGGTGCCCACGGAACCGGTTCCGTGGATCGGTATTGTGTTAATTGGCTTGGCGGCTTTGATGCTGATCGAAGCGATCCGCATTCTCTCGTCGCTGGGCACGCCGCCGGCAGCGCCGCAGCCCGAGCCGGCGCTGGCGACGTAGGTTGTACGGATTGCAAATCCGTCCTACGCTGCTCGACGGAAAGGCAGGACGCCTGTCTCCTCGCCTGGCATTTCGACAACCTGCCGCTCAAGCGGTCGCAGGCCGAGCTTGGCGATCTTGCGCCGCCAGCGAAGTTCGTTCACGCGCGCCAGCAGCCGGTCGAGCAGGCCTGACTGTGGAATGCCCGCCAGGCTGTAGCCCAAAAGCTCTTGCAAGTGGCCGGCCTGTCGCAGAAACGTGCGGTTCTGGCGGGCGGTCCAGTTGCTGGCCCGTTCGAGCGGCCGGAAGTCCTTCGATTTGTTGACGGGGGTCCAGTGCAGTTGTTTCCCCTCGGTCTTGAGCATTGACGAGCCGCGTACCGGCAGTGCCGCCGCGGCTGCGAAGTCGTAGCCCGCCGGGTCCAGCCGTAGGAAGGCCAGGATGCGGCGCAGCTCGGATTCGAGGCCGGTTACCAGGTCCTCATAGCGGACGATGAGGTAGCGGCACGAGCCGTCCCGTTGATCGCGGTCGAATTCCAGGATTCGCCGCGCGCCGCGGGCCCACCGCTCGATCGCCTTTCCATAGGTCCAGCCGAAGCTGCGCACCGCCGATTCGACGAGCGAGCGGCCGTCGCGAACGATGATCAATAGCGGATGGTCGGGAAAGAGCCAGGGGAAAAGGCCGAGGCGGTCGGCTCGCGGGGTTTTGGTGAGGATCCGAGGCGCCGAGCGATCGGCTTGGGCTTCCAGAATAGATAGCAAGCCCCTTCCCAGCGCGGCGCCGATGTCGGCGACTGGCGCCGATGCGCGCCAGTCGGGATTCCAAGATTGATGCAGCGCGGCGGCATACCTGCGCAAGTGGTCGGCGTTGTGCAGGAGGAAGTCTTCGCCGATCGTCGTCGGCCGGCAGCAGTCTTCGTGCAGCGCCAACAGATCGTTCAGGAAGTTCGTCCCTGAACGGTGCTCGATCCCAATGATGAAGATGGCTCGATCTGGCCCCGCTGGCATTGCCCCGCTCCCCGCGAGAGTGCAATGTCGAACCAATCGCGGGCCGCCCAGCCCGCGCCACGCCGCATGGCGTAGAGGTTCCTTCGGCAGCACGGCGCGCGAAGCTTTGCCGAATGGGAAGAAGACAACGACAATTCCCAAGATCACGGCCGGCGGGCCGCTAGCGTGTCGCTGCTGGCTTGCGCGGTGCTCGCCGCGCTGACGCGGGTTGTCGCAATTCAGGCTGCTCGGCGATATCCCAAATACTGCCGCACGGGGAGCGGCGCATCGACCGCCCACGTCGCCGGATCGTCCTCCAAGGCGGCGGCTACTTGATCGAGCTGCTCGACGACCGACAGGGCCAGATCGATGAAAATCCACTTCCGGCCGGCAAATTCGCAGGCTCCGCCGCCGGTTCCGCCCAGCCACTCCAGGCGCACCGTGTACCCCGCCCGCTCGGCGGTCTCCATCATCCGTTCGAGCATTTCCACCGAATGCATCAAAGCACTCCCAGGCGAGTCGTCGGTCGAGCGGCGGATTGTAGCGGCGCCCCATCATGCGATCCAGTTCGTTTCGTCGATACCAAAACAGCGCTAACCCCTGTCACGGCAAAAGGTTAATACGTTTGTCCTGGGCAATTCAGGACAAACAAGCGAATTCGGCGAGCAGGCGAATTTGCGCTGTCCCTCTTGGCCCGTTCTCATGAACCCCACGCTTGCCCAGTTCAGTGCTGACGCGCCGCCCGCAAGTACGCTCCCGATGTCGCCTCTCGCAGAGCCCGGCTCGATCGCCTCGCCGCCACCAGCGCAGCTTCCACACGACGAAATCGAGACGCTGCGCCAGCAACTCGCCCAGGCCCAGCGCATGGCCGCGCTCGGCGAACTGACCAGCACGACGACGCATGAGTTCAACAACGTGCTCATGACGATCCTCAACTACGCGAAGATCGGCCTGCGCCACAAGGACGAGCAGACCCGCGACAAGGCGTTGGAGAAGATCTACAGCGCCGCGCAGCGGGCCGCCAAGATCACCAGCACCGTACTCGCCGTGGCCCGCAACCGCTCGGGCGCTTTCGAGCCCACCGACCTGAAGCAAATCGTTGACGACACGCTGGTCCTGCTTGAGCGGGAGATGACGAAGTATCGAATCGCCGTCGAGCTGCAACTGGCCCCGATGCCAGAAGTGCAGGCGATCGGCAACCAGATTCAGCAGGTCCTCATCAATTTGCTGATCAATGCCCGCCAGGCGATGCCCAACGGCGGCCGCGTGCTGATTAAGCTCGATCATGATGCCGCCAGTGGCTTTGTGGAGCTCACCGTCCGCGACACCGGCTCGGGCATTCCTCAGGACAAACTGCCGCGCATCTTTGACGCGTTCTTTACGACCAAATCCGGTCCCGACGACAGCGGCCGCGGCGGCACCGGCCTGGGCCTTTCGGCCTGCAAGCAGATCATCGATGCACATCAAGGACGCATTCGGGTCGAAAGCACCGTCGGCAAGGGGACGGCGTTTACGATTAAATTGCCCACTGTTTCGCGCCCGTAGCGGTTACGGCGCCGGCAAACGCTCGATCGCTTGCGGCAATAGCTCCGGACCGATTGGCTGGCCGCCGTGCAACGCATCGACGTGCGGCGTCGTGACCTCTTCGACCGCGGGCAGGTGCGCCATCTCGCCCAGGTCGAGCCGAGCGCCAAGGTCGGCCAGAATGCGCTGCTCTAGCGTCACGTCGCGGCCCAGCGGAATCCAGCCCAGCGTCACCGAGTAGCGGCCGGAAGCCCCCTCCTGCCGCACGATCGTCCCGTCGTGCCGCAAGGTCGCGCCCCCCGCCGTCGCATGTTCCGGCTTGTCGAGGTCTTCCAGCTCCTTATGCACGATCACATCCAGCAGATAGCCCCCTTCGGTCGGTATGACTCGCAAAGCGGCTCGCCGGCGAATCGACTGGAGCGTCGCGTGAGCCTTTTCATAGCCCGGCGTCGAATCCTTGCGCCACGGCTCGAAGATCGTCGAACCGGTGATCGGAAACGTGTCGATGCGCCCCTCGGTCAACACGCCCCCGATCAGCCGCACGCGCTCCTCGCGTTCGATGCGGAAATAGTCGTCCACGGCATCGACGGCCTGCGTCCAGAGGAACTCGCGGTCCAAAGCTGGGACGAACATGGGATTATCTATGGCCGGCGGAGCACCGAACCCCAGATCGGGACCGCTTGGCATGCGAAAGCGGGCGCAGCCAGGTGTGCAGCACAGTATCAGCAGCACGCCAACGATTGCCTGCCGCAAATCTGAAATCTGAAATCTGCAATCTGAAATCTTCACGGCCTGGCTCCCGCGGGCAATTCCGCCGCTGCCGCCACGCCTCGATACTCGACAAACAGGAGCGCATCGGCCCGGCTCTTGCTCGCACCGAACGGATTCATGGCCGCCAGCCCGCCCCCCGCATCAGCCGCGGGATTGGCCACGACGCCGCACGAGAGCAACAGCACCTGGTCGGTCGGCCAGCGAAACCGCTCGACGAGCCGCCAGCTCACCAGTTGCGGCACCTGAATCTGCACGCGCGGGCCCTGACCCACGACGGGGATGTCGAGCACGATCGGCACCAGCTTTTCAACCTGATCGACCTGGCACTTCACCGCCGCATCGACCGTCTTGCCGTCGAGCGACAATAGCGGGCTGATCTCGAGCGAATAGCCCTCCTCGATTTGACCGGGGACCAGCTCGTAGCCCAGGCCGTCGCTCCGCGGCTGCACGCCGCGCATGTAGCGCAGCGGCTGGCGGCGGGCGAGCGTCTGCGACTGGCCGTTGACGATCTCCACGCGCGGCGCGCTGTGCTCGCGCACGTCGGCCCGCGCCTTGAGTTCCTCAAAGAGCATCGCAGCGCTGGCGCGCGTCAAGAGCCATCCTTCAACGCCCGGCGACTTGACGTCGATTGGCTTGAGGAGCGGCACGGCCCGGGCCCGCCAATTCGGGCTGCCTACGGTGACCAGCCGAATCCCCAGCGCGTGTGGATCGTCGAGCGTGTTGACGAACCGCTCGACGACGTCGCGCACCGTCTGTTGCATTTGAGGCGTGTGATAGACCCGCAGCGTCGTGGCGTTGGCACTCAAGATTCCCAGCGGCTCGCTGAACCAGACGTCGGTGCCGGTATCGCGGAGAATCCAATCGACGATCGCCTGCTGCGGCTTGTCGCTGTCCTTCACGCGGGCCGTGTAGGCCGAGATGTCGTACTCCCGCCAGACCTGCCCGTGCTCGTTGGGGAGTGAGCCGCTCCCCTTGGTGACGCGCAGCCCCGACCGGGCATCGGCCGTGTAAGCGGGCGTCAGGTCGCGACTGGCCGCCGCGGTCCGTGGGGCCGTGAAGGTCTGCCCGCTAACTGGAGCGGCCGCCAACAGCCAGCAAACAACAATCCAACGTACGGACATGGCAATTCTCCCCTTTTTCCCTCGACCGGCGCACTCAGGCGCGCGGAGTATAGGAGTCCCCCTGCCGCCGACCAATGGCGAAGCGCCCCCGTGGCCGAAACTGCCAGCGTCGAACCGTATTCGGAAACTGCCCCCAACAGCCGCTCCTCAATCCGCTGAACAGTCCTCATCCAGGTGATTCAACGCTGATCGCCATGAACTGCCGCCTAGCAGCGTCGAATGCCAAATCCCTAAACTCCCGCACTTTTTCGGCTGAAACTCGACCGCCGAACGCCCTATAAGTCCATTTGCACAAACGACTTGCAACATCCGCTGATCGCCACTCTCCAAACACCCCGTTAGCCTCTGGACATTCACGGGTCCGCTTCGAGAACCACTCTTCCAGGTCTAAAAACACCGGGCCATTTTCACGTCTGAACAGGCCGCCGAATCCAGTCATGCTAACCGTGCGAGTGCGCCCCTCGTCGCAGCGTAAAGCAAGAGCTTCTGCAAATGTCCCCGAACGAAGGGCAACGAAGTATTCCATTGCGGCCTGCCATTTTTTGGTGTGAAAGATCATGCGATTACTGCACTTTGAGTCATGCCGGTACTTATATATTGTATAGATGCGCGAGAAGCTCGAAATATTCCCCAATAAAGCCCCGCCGTCGATTTTTTTCCAGCTCCTCCGCTGCCCGTCCCAGCCGCGAGTCAGGAATTGCTTGCAAACCGCGGGCTGCCTCGCGATACTGTGACAATTCTTTCTCATCTACTTTTCATCGGAGTTTGGCGATGCCCGATTCTCGTCTCAGCGGCGCGCGAACGGCGCGCGCCTCCCGCAGGAAGTTTGCCGGAAGCCCAGGTTTTACGCTGGTGGAGCTGCTCGTCGTAATCGCGATCATTGGAGTGCTGGTCGCGCTGCTATTGCCGGCCGTGCAGGCAGCCCGTGAAGCGGCCCGCCGCACGAAATGCCAGAACAACCTGAAGCAGTGGGCGCTGGCGATGCACAACTTCCACGACGTCTATCTCAAGTTTCCCTATTTCACGCAGGTCATTCCCAACCGTCAGACCTGGGCCCCGTTCGTGATGCCCTACCTGGAGCAAGGCAACCTGACCGCGGGCTACAATCTGAACATCCATTGGTATCAGGGGGGGAATCTGGCCGTCACGCAGAAACTGCTGCCCGTTTTTTCCTGCCCCAGCGACCGTCAAAATGCGATGTGGCTGGACCAGACCAATTTTGTCTCCGCCCGCGGCAACTATCTGGTCTGCTACGGCAACTTGACGTTTGGCAGCGCTACCGCCGTCGGCAACGGCCGCGGCATCTTTGGCCTCACCTCCGTTCAGAACGCCGGCGCGAATCAATTCACCCCCTACCAATCGACGTTCGCCACCATCACCGACGGCTCGTCCAACACGCTGCTCATGTCGGAAGTGATCGTGGCCAGGTCAGACAACAATCAAAACGGCGGCGGGAACTGGCAAAATGGCGACTTCCGTGGCCACATCTGGCACGACGCGACGATGTCCTCGCCCAGCCACTGCCCGAACATCTTCATGACCATCAACGGTCCCAACAGCACCGTCCCGGACAATGCCCTGTGCGGGATCATCCCCAACAACGATGTGCGCATGCCCTGCGTCAATTCCAGCTCCGCCACGCGGGTGAACTCCGCCCGCAGCCGGCAC
>JAKEHX010000425.1 GCA_022614795.1 Planctomycetaceae bacterium
CCCATTCAATTCGACCGCTTCCTCCCCGAGATCAATTACACTGCCCCCTGGCTCGCACTGTTATGATGGAAATTGGGAAGTTATTTCATGTTGGGTCCTTACCGGCCTTGGGAACCATTAGTTCTTCAGCGGACTCAATGGCGATTTCCTTCCCGTCAACGCGCAAAACAACCGGCCACTCGATCGTTTGAATTTGTCGCCGGAAGTCGTCCATCGTCATGGGGTCAAACTCCTGGTGCTGTGAGATTGATACTTGAATTCTACGTTGCTGGTTAGCTCGCGTACATTGGGATTTTTCCTCCACCCTCCGTTCGACTATCATAGGTCAACGGCCTCCCGAACCGCTCTCTCCCGGCGGCAACACGTGCCACCCACTCCTCGCCCGTCGGCTGCCGCGCCCGCATGGAAATCCCCACGCTCGTCAGCGTCCTCGATCATCCGCATCAGGCCGCCGACCATTTGCAGGCCTGGAAGTTGCGCGACGCCGATCGCGGCCAGAGGACGCTGCTGGAACTCGCCGACTGCGGCCTGACGCTTGATCTTTTGGCGCGCCTTTGCCAGCAGTTGGGCCGGCATCTGCCGCACGTTTCCGACCCCGACGCCATGCTCGAGGCGCTCCGCCGCTTCCTGTTCGCGTCGCGCAGTCCCATGGCGCTTGCGGCACTTTTCGAGCGCGATCCAACCGCACTGCCGATGCTCTTGCGGGCGTTCTCGCTCGGTGAGCAATGGCGCGAAATGTTGATCGACGACCCCGAGGCCTTTGACCGGCTGCGGTTGACTGGGGGGCAGCCCCTTTCCCGCTCGACCATGCTCGGCGACGTTTGCGCGGAGGCCGCAGCCGTCCTCGAGGAGCGTGGGCTGCCCGCCGTCCTGCGGCGCATCAGCGAGCGCGAGACTTTGCGCATTGCCTATGGCGAGCTGATTTGCCGCGAAGGGCCGGAAGTCGCTGCCACGCAACTTACGCTCCTGCGCGAGGCGATGGTCGAAGCCGCGTTGCGCTTCGCGATTGCCTCGGTCCGGCAAAAGGGCTCCGAGCCGCCACGGATGGCGGTGATCGCCTTGGGACGGTTGGGCGGTGTAGAAGCCGATTATTCCCCGCGGATCGATCTGCTTGTGATTCATGAGCCGGGCGGTGAAACGGAAGCCAAGAGGAAGGCCGCCAACGACTGCGCCGAGCGAGTCGCGAAGCTCTTGGTGCGATTGCTCGACCAGGACGGTTCGGCCGATTCGATTTTCCGCGTCTCGGTGGCGCAGCTGCCCGACAGCGACCACACCTTGCTTTCGCACACGGCGGACGACACGCTTCTGGGCTTCGACAGCTTTGGCCGCACGTGGCATCGTCAGGAGATGCTCAAGGCACGGCCCATTGCCGGCGATACCGCGCTGGCTGATGCGGTGCTCGACCGGCTTGGGCCGTGGATTTTCCGCCGCTATCTGAACCGGGCCGATGAGACCGGCATCAAGGCGCTGAAGCGACGGCTGGAGCGGCGCGCGGGGCAGGCTGACGACGATTCGCCAGACACCGCTGTGAGCATTACGTCGTCTCGCGGTGGCCTCTTGGATATTGAAGGCGCGGTTCAGTTCTTTCAGCTCCTGGCCGGCGGCGATCACACGCAGGTGCGGACTGGCGGCACGCTTCCTGCCCTTGCCGCTTTGGAGGACGCCGGCATCTTCTCCGCTGAGGAGCGGAGCCTGCTTGAAGAGAACTACATCTGGCTGCGGCGTGTACAACACTGTCTGCAAGTTACACGCGGCGCCGACGTCGATGCCCTTCCGGCCGAAGGGAAGGCGCTCGATGAGCTGGCCAGATTTCTGGAGCTGGCCGACGGACCGGCGCTTGTCCACGCGTGCCGCAATCGGATGACGCGCGTCTGGAAATCGCTGAGGCGGCAACTGGAAGCGGCGTTTCCCGAGGACCCGCCGCCACAGGTTGTCGATCTGCTGCTCGATCCGCTCCCCAGCCGGGACGAAGCGGCGGCTGCTTTCACGGGCTATGGATTCAACGATCCGCTGGCCGCCGCCAGCGCCATGCACGAGCTGGCGCGGGAGCACATTCCCTTTCTCTCCACGCGCCGCTGCCGGCACTTCCTGTCGCTGATTGCGCCGCGCCTGCTTCAGTCGGTCGGTGCAACCCCCGATCCCGATCGCACCCTCGCCGATCTGGTGCGCGTGAGCAACTCGCTGGGCAGCAAAGGGGTCCTGTGGGAGCTGTTCAACTTCCATCCGGCGTCGCTCCAGCTCTACGTTCGGCTCTGCGCGGCCAGCCCGTATTTGTCGGGAATCTTGACGACGAATCCCGGTATGATTGACGACCTGGTCGATTCGCTCCAGCTCGACCGGCTGCCGGCGCGAGCGGAACTCGATCGAGCACTGGCCGAGCTTTCGCGAGGCGTGGAAGACCCATTGCCGGTCCTGCATGACCTGAAGAACTCGGCCCACCTGCGGATCGGCGTTCGCGACATCCTCGGCAAGGACTCGATCGACGACACGCATGCCGCCTTGGCCGATGTCGCCGAATTCTGCCTCGAGCACTTGATCCATCGGGCATATTTCCAGCTGGTGGCAAAGCACGGCGAGCCGACACATGGTCCGGGCCCGCTGGAAAGCGAAACATGCCGGCTTGTCGTGCTGGGCCTGGGAAAACTCGGCGGACGCGAGCCCAACTATCACAGCAATCTGGAGACGGTGTTCCTCTACGAAGCCGAGGGCGTCACGCGCCCCGCTCCGAGATCGCGGCAGCAATCGACCACCAACAACCACTTTTTTACGCAATTGGCCCAGCGGGCATTGAAGGAAGCAACGCATCTGTCCCCCAAGGGGCGTTTGGCCAACGTCGATGTAGTGCTGCGGCCCGCTGGCATGCCGGGGGCGATGGCGATGACGCTGGTCGATTTCGCCAACGAATTTCTGGCAGGTTCCGCCCCTCTAGCGCATTGGCAGGCGCTGTGCCAGGCACGGCCTGTGTTCGGCGAACTGGCCGTGCGGGAGGCGGCAGTGAACGTTATTCGGCAACTCTTGACCGCGCGGTC
>JAKEHX010000426.1 GCA_022614795.1 Planctomycetaceae bacterium
GATCTGTGGCGAGGACGATGATCATGGAGGGAGGGAGTCGGGGATCTGAGAATGCAAGTTGACCAAGCAGGCGGCACGCGTGATACTCACGGGCAGGCGACGAGGAAGTCGTTCCACAAACTGTACTCGTTTCTGGCCGTGGTGAGGAGGACTCGACGATGATTGATCTGGCATCCATCGAGAAGCTTAACGAAGAGCTGTTCCGAAAGATCAATCAGGAAGCGCTTGCAAACCCGCGGTCACCCTATGCCGGGAAGTATGTGGGAATTGCAAACGGGCGAGTGGTCGCTGTCGACAATTCCTTACGAGCGGTGACGAAAGCCCTGAATGATTCCGAACCCGACCGGGAAAAGACGCTGACCTTTGAAGCGAGCGCCGACTATGACCGAGTGCAATACATCTTGATCGTCCGGTGAATTCATGCCGCGCAGCCAGTGGTCGCTGTCAAGTGCACGTCCCGTTATTGAAGTCGAATTGATTGATGTAACATCCGGCATGTCACTTCCTCGTCTGCTCCTGGCCGATAGCGGAGCAGGTGACGCGGCGGCGGGATTTGAGGCCATCCTCCATGTAGATGATTGCCAGAGGGCAGGGATTCGGACGCGACACCGGGTAAAGCTAGGAGCGGCATATACAGGCACGTTTCCTGTCTATGCCATGCGCGTAAGAATTCCGCAGTTAGGCTTTGATGAGGACATATTCGTCATCGGCCTGACCGACACGGGCACCGACTTCGACGGCATCGCGTGCTTTCGGTTTCTGAACCGTTTTACGTATGGCAACTTCGGTGATCGCAATGGATTCGGCCTGGAGCTATAGACATTACCCCGCGTTGAGATAGGCCTTGACCTCTGGCTTCAGCCACTGGATCAGGAGGGCAATGCTGAACGGCAACGTGCAGCAACTGGTCAGGCCGATTCCGATGGTGACAAAGCCGTAAATCCAAGCAAGTTTTGACCGCGGAAGAAAGGGAGCGACCGCGTACAGGAGAAATAGGACGACACCGAACCCCATAAAAACCACGCCTTGAATATAAACGACTTCTGGACCGTCCCCCTCTTCGCGCAGCTCGTCCGGCATTGCGAGAAACATCACTCCGATGCCAATACACAGAACGTATAGCAGTGCCATGGCAGCACAGTAGATCGCGTACCAGGTCATCACACCGGGCCGATGTCCCGGCGGCATCTCCGATGGTGTGGGGGAGAAGGGCTGCGGTGGCCGGTAGGGATCGGTAAAGGGATTGGTGCTCATCGCTGTGTCGCTCGCGAACCGACTCGCTTCTGGGTGATTTCGATAGCCTTGAGTAGCCCACGGGCCTTGCTCAATGTCTCTTGATACTCGGTGTGCGGATCGCTATCGGCCACTAGGCCCGCGCCGACTTGGACAAAGGCCCGGTTGCCCTGGACGACCAGCGTGCGCAGCGCGATGCACGTATCCATGTTGCCGCTGTAGTCGAGGTAGCCGACAGCGCCGGCATAGGGGCCGCGGCGGTGCGGCTCCAACTCGTCGATGATCTGCATCGCGCGGACCTTGGGGGCACCGCTGACCGTGCCGGCGGGCAGGCAGGCCTTGAGGGCGTCGAAGGCGTCGCACCCGTCCTGAAGCATGCCGGTAACGTTCGACGTAATGTGCATCACGTGGCTGTAGCGTTCGATCACCATCACGTCCGAGAGCTGCACGCTGCCGAACCGGGCGACGCGGCCCACGTCGTTGCGGCCCAGATCGACCAGCATCACGTGTTCGGCCCGTTCCTTGGGATCGGCCAGCAGCTCGTCGGCCAGGCGGCGGTCTTCCTCGTCGGTTGCCCCACGGCGTCGCGTGCCGGCGAGCGGGCGGACCGTCACTTTGCCGTCAACCACGCGGCACATAATCTCGGGCGAGCTGCCGACAAGCGTCACCTCGGGCGTGCGGACGAAGAACATGAATGGGCTGGGATTGACGACCCGCAGCGTGCGATAGACCTCAAAGGGATCGCAGTTCAACTCCAACTCCAGCCGCTGGCTGATGACCACCTGAAAGATGTCGCCGGAGCGGATGTACTCGACGCACTTGCGGACTGCCGCTTCGTATTGCTGCTGGGTCTGGTTCGATTTCCAGGCGATCCGCTCTTCGCCGCTGGTAGCGATGTCAGCGGGCGGCAGATTGGTGGGCACCGAGAGCCGGGATACCAAATCGTCGATCCGGCGGCAGGCGTCGTCGTACGCGGCCCGCGGATCGCTCGTCTCGTCCAGGCGGGCCATGGCGATCACAAACAGGGCCTTGCTGACGTTATCGAACACGATCATCCGGTCGTAGAACGCAAACGACAGGTCCGGCAGGCCGCGGTCGTCGCGGGGCGCATTGGGAAGATTTTCGACGTAGCGGACCACGTCGTAACCTGCATAGCCGATCGCCCCGCCTTCAAACGGGGGCAGCTCGGGCAAGTGCACCGCTTGATAAGCGGCCAGGCGGCGGCGCAGCTCGTCGAGCGGATCGGGCGAGTCGAATCGCTCCTCGCCACGGGCGTCTTTCACCGCGACGCGATTCGCGTGCGCGGTCAGTTGCAGAAACGGCTCGACGGCGAGAAAGCTGTAGCGGCCGACTTTTTCGCCGCCGACAACGCTCTCAAACAAACAGGCGTGGCCGCCCGTATCGAGCAAGTGGAATGCTGTCACCGGCGTGAGCGCATCGGAGAGCAGGCGGCGATAAACCGGGACGAGCTTTTGACCGGAAGCCAGGCGGCGGAAGGCGTCAAAATCGGGAAGGTAGGGCATGGAGGCACCGTAACATGAGCGGCGGAGGCGGAACAAGGTGGAAGGAAGTTGGTTCCAGGTTCCAGGTTCCAGGTTTCAGGTTCAGCGTTGTACTGACCTTCGACCTCCGACCTGCGACCTTCGACGTCCAGCGACTGCGCAGCCGTCTAACCTTGACACCCCTAGGCCCCCCTCTAGAATCCATACGAGGTGGTTAGTGGTTGCTGCGTAACGACTTGCAACCAGCCAGTCAACTCAGATGGACGCCGCGTCGGCCGGCGGGTGGGTATGAAATGTCAGCAGTGCGAGAAGCCGGCTACGTTCCACATCACCGAGCTGACCGGCCCGCAGCCGCAGGAATTGCACCTGTGCGAAGTCTGCGCCAAGACCTACCTTTTGCAGAACGACGGGGGGCCGGCTGCGGTCGCTCCGACGCTGGCCAACGTGCTGGCCAAGCAGCTTAAGCTGGGCCAGGCGGCGGAAGAGCTTGCCAAGCTCGACCAGCGGTCCTGCCCCAAGTGCGGCATCACGTTTTACGAGTTCCGCAACCAGGGGCGTCTGGGCTGCCCGCACGATTACGAGTATTTTGAGCGGGAGCTGACGCCGCTGATCATGAACATTCACGGCGAGGGCAAACACACGGGCAAGCGGCCGAAGCGCGAGGCGGCCACAGGGGGCGGGGCGGAGCTGATTCGCCTGCGGCGAGCGATGGACGAAGCGATCAAGAAGGAAGATTACGAGTTGGCATCGAAACTGCGCGATCAGATTCGAGGCCTAGAACAATGAGGCCCGGAACAATGACGTCCGACCAATGAGCTCACGTCGCAAGCGGAAGGAATTGCCTGCCATGTCGGGCCCGAAACTGGATGAACTTGCAAACCGCTGCGGCGAGTGGCTCCGCGGCCAAGGTCCGCAGTCGGAAATCGTCATTTCCAGCCGCATTCGTCTGGCCCGCAACCTGAGCAGCTTTCCGTTCATCCGCCGCTGCTCGGAGACAGACCGCGTCGCGGTGGAGAGGACGTTTCGCGAAGCCATTGCCAGCGTCCCGCAGTGGAAAGGGCTGATCTACGTCAACGTCGCGTCCGAACTCTCGCCCATCGACCGGCAGTTCCTCGTCGAGCGGCAGCTGATCAGCCGCGAGCTTTCAGAAGCGAGCGGGGCCCGCAGCGTGTTCATCGACTCGGCGGAAATCTTCAGCCTGATGATCAACGAGGAGGACCACCTCCGCATGCAGGTGATGCATAGCGGCCTGGACCTCGACGCCGCCTGGGAGCAGATCAACCAGATGGACGACTGGCTCGATCAGCGCGTGGGCTATGCCTTTCACCCGCGGCTGGGCTACCTGACGGCTTGCCCGACCAACGTGGGAACGGGAATGCGGGTGAGCGTGATGCTGCACTTGCCGGCTCTGGTGATTACGCAGCAGATCGAGAAGGTCTTCCGTAGCCTGCCTAAGATGGGCCTGGCGGTCCGCGGGCTGTATGGCGAAGGCTCGCAGGCGATGGGCGACTTCTACCAGATCAGCAACCAGGTGACCTTGGGCCGCAGCGAGGTGGAGCTGGTCAAGCAGGTCGCCGAGGTGATTCCGGTCATCATCGATTACGAGCAGCAATCGCGGGCGTTTCTGGTGAAGGAGAGCCGCAAGGACCTGCACGACCGCGTGAGCCGGGCCTACGGCATTCTCTGCACGGCGCAGACGATCAGCAGCGAGGAGACGCTGCACCTGTTATCCAGCGTCCGGATGGGGATCTATCTGGGATTAATCAAGGATCTCGAAATCCCGACGATCAACAAGCTCTTCATCCACACGCAGCCGGCCCATCTGCAAAAGCTGCGCGGGATGAACCTGGACACGGCGGAGCGGAACGTGGAACGGGCCCATTACCTGCAAGACCATCTGCGGCGGCGGGGAAATGGGGACGTAGGGCAGAATTAGATTTCAGATTTCGGATTTCAGATTTCAGATTGCGGGCAGGCACGTTTAGCGTTGATCTTCGTCTTCGCGCGCCGCGCGGATGCCTAGGACTGCCAAGAGCAGAATGGCGTCGATCACGAGCACGATAAGAGCCCCCATCGCCACCCATTTGAGCGCCGCCGCGGCGGGTGCATCGCCGAGGGCGGCTGCCAGAAACGAGGCCCCCGCCAGGACGGCAAATGTGACCACCAGCACGGGCAGGGCCAGGACCAGGAGTAGCAGAAGGCGGCGTGGATTCACGGGAGTCGATCAGGGTGCGGGTGTAGTAGGCACACTCCGTGTGCCGTTGCGCGACGACTAGCGCCAAGCGGAAGGGTCGTGTCGATTGTGCGGTCGGCGGCTCGCGCGGTCAATGCGGTGCTCATTGCATTCGTCCTCGTCCGCGAGCCGCCGGGCCCAATCGAGGACGACGACGAGGACGAGGGAGGACGAAGGCTGCATTCCGTTGACTTCCCCCGGAGGAAGGTCACAATGGAAGTCTGGGGCAGAAGCCCGGTATTAGCCGGGTCTGGCAGTCGAGGATCTCATCATGATTTTGGTCCTGGATGCACGGCTGCGCGCGAAGGGGCTGGCAGGCATTCTGGCGGTCGTGGCACTGGCTTTCATTGCCGCGGCTGGCGAGGCGGCCGACACAGTCAGGCTCAAGAACGGCATGCAGTTGGAAGGGGTGTTCGGCCCCATCGCGGGCATTGGCGCTGTGAATCCTTTACAGCCGATGGGCGCCGTTCCGATCAAACAAGTCGTCGTCTGCGACGATAAGCTGCGGTTCACATTCGTCGGCACCAAGCAACTGGCCAGCCAGTTTGCCGCTTCGACACTCGCACGGACGGAAAAGTTCCGCATCAAGCAGCGCGTCGCCGCTGCCGGCCGGGGAGTCGACAGCGTCGGGACAATTCTTCGCATCACCCCCTGGGACGAGTTCGGCCGCCGCATTTTTACGATGAGCACCTCCAAAGGCCCGGTCGATATCGTCCAGGGCATTACGGAGATCACGCCTACCTATTGCCGCGTTGAGGCGCTGGAGGGAAGCGGAAACTACGTCTGGGCAATGTCCGTTGCGACCAGCTCCATTCCGGCCGAACAGTTGAGCAAGATTCTCAAGCGGAGCATCGACGAGAACAACTCGGACCAGCGGCTGACGATCGTCCGGCTCTATATCCAATCGGAGCGGATTCAGGACGCGCGGACGGAGCTGGACGGAGTGCTGAAGGATTTTCCCGGCCTGGCCGCGCTGGCGCCGGTCCGCAACGAGCTGACGCAGATGGCCGCGCAGCGGCTTATCAAGGAAATCGAGCTGCGGCGCGACGCGGGCCAACCGCTCTTGGCAATCGCGATGCTCGAGAAATTTCCGAGCGAAGGTGTGGCGGGCGATACGTTGCTCCGCGTCCGCGAGATGCTCGCTTCGTTCAAGGAACTGGAGCTGCAAGGCCAGCAGGTGGCCCAGGCGCTCGACCAGCAGCTGGCGCTGATCAAGGACGAGCGACTTCAGAAGGACCTTGGCCCGCCGATTGCCGAGATCAAAAGCGAGCTGAATCTGTACAACATCAACCGGATGGCTGATTTTCTGCGGCTGGCCGGGGATCCGGGATCGGAGCCGGACGCCAAGATTTCGCTGGCTTTGAGCGGCTGGCTGCTCGGGCAGAACGCGGGCAACGAGAATCTCGGCATCAGCCGCAGCATGTTCGAGGTCCGCTCGCTGGTGCTGGAGTATCTGCGGAGCAAGCGCAAGCCCGAGCGGGACGCGATTCTGGAGAAGC
Source organism: Planctomycetaceae bacterium (assembly GCA_022614795.1). Lineage (GTDB taxonomy): Bacteria > Planctomycetota > Planctomycetia > Pirellulales > Pirellulaceae > CAYLLN01. The sequence goes on from JAKEHX010000426.1 coordinate 6,468, forward strand.
TGGCCTCGTATGAAGGGGCCACGCCCGAGAATCTCGCCAAACTGATTGCCCACATGCGTCCGCCATTTGAACCGGCGCCAGGCGTGGTTGCCCCAGTGAACCCTGGCAATCTTCAGCAAGTGCTTGGGCCACCGAAGGGCGCTCCTGCTGAGCTGGAGCCCGCCAATGAAGGCGAGAAGGCCTCGGCGGAGATCGCCGGAGCGACCGGCACGCCGGGCCTGTACAAGTTCACGGTGGCCGGGCTGGCGGAAGATCCCGAGCTTACGTACTGGGTGCAATTGCCCCCCGAGTATTCGCCGTATCGCCGCTATCCGTGCATCGTCACGCTCAATGGCGGCAACACCTCGCCCCTCCAGCAGATCGATTGGTGGGCCGGCGACTTTAAGCCCGAGGCCAACACGCGCTATGGCCAGGCGTCGCGGCACGGCTACATCGTGATCGCCCCCCAGTGGCTGCGCGAATATCAGCGGGAGTATCAGTTCTCGGCCCGCGAACACGCCGCGGTGCTGCGGCCGCTGCGCGACGCCTGCAAGCGGTTTGCGATCGATACCGACAAGGTCTTCCTCAGCGGCCATTCGCTGGGGGGCGATGCGGCGTGGGACGTCGGCCTGGCCCACCCGGACCTGTGGGCGGGCGTGCTGCCGATCGTCGCCACTGCCGATAAACACGTCGGCCGCTACTGGGAGAACGCGAAGTATGTGCCGATGTACTTCGTCTCGGGCGAGAAGGACGGCGACAAGTTGGGAAAGAACGCCAAGGATTGGGACCGATATTTCAAAATGACCGGCTGCGATGCGATGATCGTGCAGTATCAAGGCCGCGGCCACGAGCATTTTCACGACGAAATCCAAAACCTCTTCAAGTGGATGAACCTGCACCAGCGGAACTTTTTCCCCAAGGAATTCAACGCCACGACGATGCGGCCGTGGGACACTTTCTTCTGGTGGGTCGATGTGGAGGGGCTGCCCGACAATCTAATGATCCTGCCGTCGGAGTGGCCGAAGGAAAACGTGCGCCCAGCGACCTTCGAGGCGCGGATCATCGGGAACCGCGCCGACGTCAACGTGAAAGCCCGCAAGGTGACCGTGTGGCTCAGCCCAGAACTGGTCAATTTTGCGGAGAAGGTCAGCGTCGATATCAATAATCGCGACAAGAAAAACATCACGCCCAGCACGGCGGTGCTGCTCGAGGACGTGCGGTCGCGCGGCGATCGGCAGCATCCGTTTTGGGCGAAGGTGGAATCGCCGTAGGAGGCCGGAGGTCAGGGGTCAGAGGTCGGAGGTCGGATTTGAACGGCGGAGGTTCATTCGTTCGCAAACCAGCAGGGGCCAGACATGGAACCGATGCAATTGCACGCCCGCGTGGGGGGCGACGGGGTCTTGCGGCTGGACGTTCCCTTCGAGCCCAGCGAGGCAGGCCGGGATGTGCTGGTGAAGATTGAACCGGCGCCGCAGACGGCCCCCAGCGGAAACCGGCCGTCGTGGGGCGGATTCCTGGCCGAGACATTTGGCACGGGCGACGCTCCCGCGGAAAAAGGATCGACCTGATGTCGTCGCCGGCGCTCGCCAAGGCCCAGCCCGCGGCCACAACGGCCTCGTCGTCGATTGGCCCGCTACTTAGTCGAGGACGACGACGAGGACGAGGGCGGCGAGTACGAGGGATGGCGACCCGACGCGCTTGACCGGATGCCGCGGCCAGAACAAACTACGGTCGTTCCTTCCGGGGCAGCTTCGGCTATACGGCTGCTCCACCGTCACCTCCCGCCCGAGGCTCGCCGCATGGCACGCTGCTCCCGATCGCTGCTTGTCGTGGTTTCGATCACGCTTTTGTCCGCAGCTGCCCAGGCTGAGAACTGGCCGCAGTGGCGCGGCGAGCGGCTCGACGGCATTAGCGGCGAAAAGGGGCTCCCCACCAAGTGGAGCAAGACGGAAAACGTGCTCTGGCGGCTGCCGCTGCCAGGCCAGGCGGGGGCGACGCCCGCGATTTGGGGCGAGCGGATTTTCCTGACAAGCGTCGCAGGGAAGGACCTCGTGCTCTTGTGCGTCGGCACCGACGGCAAGGAGCAGTGGCGGCAGGTCGTCGCTACGGGGAACCAAACGGTCCGCGGCGACGAAGGCAACTATGCTTCCCCCTCGCCCAGCACCGACGGCAAGCACGTCTGGACCTTCATGGGCACGGGCGATCTGGCGTGTTACACCGTGGACGGCAAGGAGGTCTGGAAGCTGAATGTCGAAGACCGCTACGGCCAGATCAAGCTTCAGTTCGGCATGGCCAGCACGCCGGTGCTCGACAGGGCAACCGCGGGGGAGGGGGGGCGGCTCTATTTGCAGCTCATTCATGGCGACTACAAAGTCGATACGCAGGAGGCCAAGGTCGTGTGCCTCGACGCCGCCACGGGCAGCGAAGTCTGGGCCGTGGACCGCAAGAGCGACGGCCGCCACGAATGCGAGCATTCGTACGCCTCGCCGATTTTGTACCGCGACGGCGAGCGCGAGTTCCTGCTGACGCACGGCAACGACTACATCGTGGCCCACGATCTGGCCGACGGGCACGAGCTATGGCGGTGCGGCGATTTGAATCCGAAGGGCTCTTACAACGAGACGCTCCGCTTTGTCGCCTCGCCAGTGGCCGTGCCGGGAATGATCGTCGTCCCCTCGGCCAAGCACAAAGGCGTGCTCTGTCTCAAGCCCAACGGCAGCGGCAACATCACCGACAAGCCGGAGTTTTCGCACTGGCGATGGAAGAAGGACACGACCGACGTTCCTTCGCCGCTGATCCTGGGGGACACGGTGTATATCTGCGATGAGGACGGCTTCTTCGCGGCGGCGGACGCCAAGACGGGCCAGGTGATCTTCCGCGAGCCTACGACGCGCGACCGGCACCGGGCCTCGCCGCTCTACGCCGACGGGCACATCTATCTGACCGCCCGCAAGGGGATCGTGACGGTGGTCAAGGCGGGGCGGGAGTTCGAGGTCGTCGCGACCAACGACATGCAAGAGCCGATCACCGCCTCGCCGGTCGTTTCCGGCGGGCGGATTTACCTGCGGTCGTTCGACGCCTTGTATGCGATAGGCTCGAAGTAGGGGGGCGGGTTTGAAACCTGGCAGATTCGCCCAGACCCGGAGGGTCGTCAGGAAGTAGCCCCGACCGTCAGGTCGGGGATTGGTTGAACGGCATATTCACTTTTCAGGTCCGGAGGACTGGCATTAGCCCTGTGTAACACTCTCCCCATGTCTTCATTTATTTGCAACCTCGTACATTTTGTGTGGGGCACCGCCGACCGGGAACCGCTGATTCGCAAGTCTTGGCGCGATGACCTGCATGGCTACATAGGAGGAATTCTGCGGAACAAGAAAGCCAAGCTGGTCGCGGCTGGTGGAATCGAAGATCATATCCATGTGCTTGCTTCGCTGCCGGCGACCGTTTCGCTTGCCGAGATTGCGGGGGCGATGAAGGCGAATTCCAGTCGCTGGGTCCACGAGAGCATACCGCAGGGCAAGGGCTTCGATTGGCAGGCGGGCTATGCCGCGTTTTCGGTTAGCAAGTCCGCGGAGGATCGCGTCAAGTGTTATATTGAGAATCAGGAGGAGCACCACCGACAGTGGAAGTTCACGGAAGAATTCAAGGCGCTGCTTGAGAAACACGAGATTCCGTATGAGGAACGGTATCTTTGGGTTTGACCCCCAACCACGTGCCGGCCCTCCGGGCCTCAGAAACGGCTATTCCATCCAGCGACCCCCGACCTAACGGTCGGGGCTATTTCCTATCGGCCCTCCGGGCCTGTCTAACTCGCACCGCAATACGGCATGAGTCGTAAGTCACTCGGAATTGCTGCATTGGTCCTCATCGTGCTAGGGGCTACCTTCTACTGGTTTGCGCCCGGCGATGGTAGCAACTTCGGAGGTCAGAGTCTCCGAGTCGGGTTGGTCTTTGGAGCGCTGTGGCTCGCCTTTCCACAGATTCTGGCGCTGATGAAGAGCGCGCCGGGGTGGCTCGTGGGCTGGTTCCTGGGCAAAGGCAAGCCGCCCGCCAAGTCATCCAGTGACGCGCCGCAGGCCGAAGTCGTCTCGCAGCCGACAAAGGTCAAGCGCCCGCGACGGCGAAGCAATGCTTAAGCGAGCACCTTCTTCCTAATATCCGTAAGCAGCCGGATGGCGTGGCCGATTTCGGCCTTTTGTCGCTCGGGCTCCTGGGGGATTTCGCGCTCGATGGTCAGCGGCCCGTCGTAGCCGATTTCCTTGAGCGTGCGCAGGTAATTCTCCATGCCGACATCCCCCTGGCCCAGCGGGACTTCCTGGCCCCAGGTCTTGCCCGGCTCGGGGGACCACTTGCCGTCCTTGCAGTGGATGCTCTTCACGAAGCGGCCGACTTTCTTCAGGGCCGCGATCGGCTCGCCGGTGCCGTAGAGGATCATGTTGGCCGGGTCGAAGTTGATGAACAGGTTCGGTCGCTCGACGTCGTGGATGAATTGCAAGAGCGAGTCGGCCGACTCCTGCCCGGTCTCCAGGTGCAGCGACTGGCCGTTTTTGGCGCAGTGGTCGCAAACGTCGCGCGTCACGTCGAGTGTCTGCCGATACAGCGGGTCTTTGGTATCGTGCGGCACAAAGCCAATGTGCAGGCCGACGACTTTGCAGCCCAAAAGCCTGGCGAAATCAGCGATCTCCTTCAGCTCCTTGGTCCGCGAGGTGCGAGTCGCTGGCGGCACCAGGCCCACCGTGCTGGCAACCGTGGGAATATCGGCGTAGCTTTCCCCCTCGAAGCCGCCGAAGACGCACGTCAGCTGGATGCCCAGCTGATCGAGCCGTTTGACGAACGCTTCGGCATTGGCCTTGGTCCGCGAGGCGGCGTGCGGCGCGTGCAGCTGGATCGTGGGAACGCCCAACTCCTTGGCCACTTCGAGCTTGACCCCGAGCCCCGCATCGACGCTGGCAAAAACTCCGATCGGCCACTTGTCCATACGAACGCCCTTTCGCGAAATGTGCGAATCAGTCGGTCGCGTGTCCTGCTCAGTACGTTGGTACTTCGTACTCGGTACTTAGTACGGAGTACAAAGTACGCGACGGCTCACACCAGCGCCAACCACCCGCCTCATCGCCATCCAACTCAACCCAAATTCGCCCCCAGCTCTTCGGCTGTCGCTTTCACATCGCTGCCGTCGGGAGTGGCGTCGTCGGCCAGGTCGTACCACTTCTCGTCGAAGGCGAGGTAGCCCCCCTTGCCCTTGCTGGCGTTGTCGATGGCCACGTTCGTCGCCAGGGCAATCACCGCGTCTCCCAAGGCGACCTCGGCCCGGCAGCGGGGCTGGTTTTCGGGGGCCTTGTTGCGAATGCACCAGGCCCAGTGCTCGATCTCCTCGGTGTAGCCGCGGCTGACCGGGCCACTGGCGGCGGCTTTGGCGAGGGCGGGGCCTTTGCCGCTGGCCTGCGTGTCGAGCGTCGGGCCGCCCTTATCGTCCTTGACGCCGACGCGCGTCTTGGTGGATTCGGCGGTGTTCTTATAAAGCATCACTTCCTGCTCGCGGTCGAGGATCAGCGTTCCCCTGGTTCCCAGTACCGTTTCGCCGTAGCCGCCGAAGTCGTTGCCGTTGATCGACGAATAGGTGATGACGATCCGCTTGTTGGGGTCTTCGTCCCACGATGGCACCCCCTTCTTCGAATCAGGGTAGTTCATCGCCTGGTCGTAATAGCCCACGGGGAACGCCTTGTCATAGCCCGGGCCAGGGAACTCGAACGTGCAATAGACATGGTCCTCGGCCTGGCGGTCGAGCGGGAACGTATGCCGGCCGCCGACGGCATGGACCGACAGCGGGTGAGCCTTTTTGCCGTCGCGCCGCAGGGCGGAGCAAAAAATGCTGCAAGCGTCGAGCTGGTGGCTGCCGAGCTCGGCCATCAGGCCGCCGCCGGTGCGCTGCCAGAGCCGCCAGCGGACCAGCTCTTCCAGGGCGGTGCGCGTGCGGCCATCCCCCAAATTAAACGCCTCGTAGCCGTAGTTCTCGGCCCGCACGCCGGCGTCGTTCATCCAGGCTTCCCACTGGGCGACCTTCTTCTGCAGGAGGGCCGCTTCGGTCGGGTCGCTTTCGGCAGCCAGCTGCTTCTGAAAAGCCTTGAGCTGCTGGGCGATCCGATCGACCATTTTCCAGTCGCCATCGACGAATGCCTTTTCGCCGCCAGGCAGCGGCGGCTGCCAGCTGTCGCCGCCGGGCAGGTTGCCGCGATGCCACTGGGCCCGGATGTGGTGCAGCTCGCCAAGTACGCCCCACTTGAGCAGGTTGACGGCGTTGTCGTAGAGGACGCTGTAGTGCCGCTGGTGGCCGATGGCGAGGTAAAGGCCGGTCTTGTTCGCAACGCGGCCCATCACTTTGCACTGGGCCACGTTGTGGGCCATCAGTTTCTCGCAGAGGACGTGCTTGCCGGCCAGCAGCGCCTCGACGGCCACGATCGCGTGCAAATGGAGCGGCAGGGCGATGATCACCGCCTCCAGGTCGTTGTGCTTCAGGAGGTCCTTGTAGTCTTGATAGACCGTGATGTGCTCCTTGGCGGCCTTTTCGTCGGCATATTTGTACTTAGCAATCAGGCCCGGCCGCGCGGCAGCACCGGCCGGCGTGGCCCAATCGCCGTGGAAGGCGCGGTGGACGTTATAGGGCCGAATGTCACAAATTGCCACGACATCGACATAATCGGGCGTGCAGCCGCCAATGAGCACCTGCCCTTCGTCGCCGGTGCCGATGATGCCGACGCGGACGGGGTTTTCGACTGTCTTATAGCCGAAATACATTGCGCCCAAGCCGGCGCCCGAGACAGCGCCAGCGGCGATGACGCCCCTCAGGAAGTCGCGGCGCGAGACGCTGAGCACGTCGTGGTAATTGTCTTGACCAACCTGGCGTTCTTCGGGTGTGAGGTTCATCGTTTGGCTCCCGGCCTGACCGTGCTTCCCGCGGCGGCAGGCTTCTTTCCACAGCACATGCGATACGCTCCTCCCAGCAGAAAATCGAGTCCGGCGTAGTTGCCCGCGCCAATCGCGGCCAGCGCGAACAAGGCGAGCATTTCTACCGCCTGGTAATAAATCGGCACGGCTCCCGCGGTCAGCGGCCACTGCGACAGGCAGACCGACAAGAGAAACAGTCCGCCGGCGAGCGCCGCCGGGCGGGTAAACAGACCCAGAATCAGGCAGGCTCCAACGGCAATGTCGAAATACGGAACCCAGCGGTCCATGAACTCGGAATCGAACAGCCGCCGGGCGACCTTGCCGATCGGCAGGCGGCCGTGGCGCTTGTACTGCTCGGCCGTGGCGAGGGAATTGAGGTCGTTTTCGAGGTCTTTCCACAGTTTGTCGATTGTCGCGAGCACCGGCGCGGCGAGCGCCGTGCGGTCCTGCGTGATGCGGGCGTCGTGAGCCGCCAGCGACGTGAGCGAGCGGGCCGGATCGGCCGCATTGGCGTCGCGGCGCTTCAGCTCGCCGTAGTATTGCTGCAAATCGTCCTGCTTCTCATTGATCAAGAAGGCAAACCGCCGGACATACGCATCAAAAATCTCTTGGGCCCGCGCCAGCTGTGGCTCGTCGAAGCGGAAATGGGCCGCGATGCGGTTCTTGTAATCGTCCCAGTGGTGGTAGGTGTAGTCGTAATTGAGCCGAAAAAGGCCGTCCGCGTCCCAGACCATCTGTCTATAGAGGGGGGCGAGCGGTCCCTTGGCGTTACTCAGAAACGCGGCCGAGAAGGGCTTGGGATCGCGAAGTTTGGACATCCCTTCGAGATAAAAGTGCAGGCCGATTCCCACTCGCAGGGCGACGATGACCAGCGCTGCGAGGAAACCAATCTGGTATCTTGACGTGCCCAGCGGAGTCTCTCCTTCGAATTCACTGCAATTCCGCATTATCGTCGCAACGAGCGATTTCGCCAACTGGCTTGCAGTTTCGTACTCGTCCTCGTCGTCGTCCTCGTCCTCGATGGGGCAACCGAGGACTCGAAATCGCTCGCCCAATTCGCAGTTGACGAAGTCCTCGTCTCGATGGAGGCGACCGAGGACGAGGACGACGACGAGCACGAGGAATGCAACTAGGTTATGACCCACGCCGCCCGCATCACATCCACCGAGATTCTTGACGATCTGCTCAGCGAGCCGACGCCCGGCGTTGTCGAGACGATGGGCAAGCTCGAAGGGGACCTTTTGATTCTGGGCGTGGGTGGCAAGATGGGGCCGACGCTCGCCCGGATGGCCGTCCGCGCGTCGCACGAGGCGGGCGTCAAGCGGCGGGTCATTGGCGTGGCCCGCTTTACGCAGCCTGAGTTGCCGCAGTGGCTGCGGCGGCATGGCGTCGAGCCGCTGATGGCCGACCTGCTCGATTCCGGGCAACTGGCGGCCCTGCCTGACGTGGCGAATGTGCTCGTCATGACCGCCCTCAAGTTCGGCTCGTCAGGCCTGCCGGGCGATACCTGGGCCGTGAATTGCTGGATGCCGGCGGCGGTCTGCGAGCGATTCGCGGACAGCCGCATCGTCGGGTTTTCGACGGGCAACGTCTATCCGCTGACGCCGATCAGCCTGGGCGGGTCGGTGGAGAGCGATCCGCTCGTGCCGATTGGCGAATATGCTGCCAGCTGCGTCGGCCGCGAACGATTGTACGACTACTTCAGCCGGGCCAACGACACGCGGATTTCAATCGTGCGGCTCAACTATGCCTGCGAGCTGCGGTATGGCGTGCTGGTCGATCTGGCCCGGCAGATACTCCGCGGCGAACCGATCGACGTGTCGATGGGGGCGGTCAATGTGATCTGGCAAGGGGACGCAAGCGCGATGACGCTCCAGGCCTTTGGCCGCTGCGATTCGCCGCCATTTGTGGTCAACGTCGCGGGGCCGGAAACGCTGTCGGTCCGTCGCATCTGCCATCAACTCGGCGACCTGCTCGGCAAAAGCCCAACGTTCACGGGTGCCGAGGGAAGCGAAGCCTTGCTCAGCAATGGCCAGCTTGGCCACCAGATATTCGGCTATCCGCGGGTGAGCATCCGGCAGCTTTGCGAGTGGATCGCGGACTGGCTTAAGGCAGGGGGCGACGTGCTCGACAAGCCGACGAAGTTCCAGGTGCGGGACGGGAAGTTCTGAGCGTCGGGCACTGGACTGTCGCGCCAAAAGTCAGTCAACCGAAGACGAAAGAGCAGAAGCCTGCCAAGCGGAAGTCGAGTCGGTAGATCGCGTCGGATTGGCCGCGGCGTAGGCTTCGGAGGCCTCGACTTGGCTGTCATAGTGCCGCTTCTTGTCGTCCCACGATGGCCCAGCGGCCGAGTAACTGTCGCCGAAGACACAGAAGATCGCGTCGGACAGCGCGCAGCCTGCGCACACAGAGACCAGTAGCAGTCCCAGCGCCACGAGAATTCTTGACATTGTCCATTCCTCCCACTGGGCATCGGACAATCTCGGCGACTAATACAGGAAAATCTGGTCGGAGCCAACGGCGCGAGCGGTGCAAAAAGCTGGCGCGGGGCTTGACGCGCGCATGTTCATTTGATCAAATGACCACATACCAGCGAGCTCATTTGCGGGGTGAAAAGGCCGTCGGCAAGCTGCGCCCATGCGGCGGCCCGGTTCGGAATGCGGACTTGGCTTTGTTCTTTGACAAGTTGAAAGGCGGCCGCGCTACCTCCACGGCTGGTGTCGCCGCTTCGCGGCTTAGAGACTGAAGGCATAGAACAAGGCGCCAGCCGCGCAGCGGCGCAACCTATCAGCCCACGCCGTCAGGCGTGGGGAACCGAAAATTATAAGATTCGAGCCGCGCAGCGGCGACACATGAGGTAGGCGGGGGCCGACGTTAACCGGCACGGCAGCGCCAGTTTTTGTCCAGTCAGGGGACTAATACCGCGGCTAAACTTGCTAACGTCGCGGCTGGCGAAAGCAAGCGCCGCATAATGACACAAGTCATTGGAGATTAATGACTTAGCAAGTTTAGGTGCACGGAGCGGACAACGTAGATTTTGCAGGAAGTTTACTCGCAGCCCCGGGCGAGTTTAGTTCGCCAACGCTTGCCCGCCAGACTGGAGCGACTCATTCGCCTTGGTCGCGGTAAGCCGCTATCATTGTCCTACATTCCCCCGGCTGGCCGCGCGTGGGGCGAGGTAGGTATGCGGCTGGCCACACGGGCGGCCTGCCGCCTTCAACCGGACGCGGAACATGAGACCACGCACTCTGCTCGTCAGCCTGGCCGCGCTCGGTCTGGCAGCCGTCGCCGCCGCTCCTCTGCGGGCGCAGCTCCGGCCGAAACAGGTCCCCAACGAGATTCACTTTCTCTCGCTCCAGGCCTATCACAGCGGCGACTTCCGCACGGCCCTGAAGGGCTTTCGCGAGGCGGCCCGATCGGGCATCGCCAGCACCGAGGGGCGCTGGATCGACACGATCTGCTACCAGGCGATGATGGGCGAGGCGGCCTATCAACTGGGGGACAACGTCACGGCCAACGAGCAGTTCACGGCCGCGATCAAACTGTTCCTGGTCCATCGCGACTGGATGCTGCGGGTCGAATTCCCCGACTCGCTTCAGCGGCAAGAGGGAATCTCCAAGACGATCTCGTGGGGGCCCACTTCGCGAAACACCACGATCGGCCATTTTCAAGACCGCTATCAAAGCCTCCAGGGCCGCATCGACAATTCCGACGCGGTCCGCAGCGGCGGAACTGTTGTGCCGGCACAGCTTTATCCCGTGTACGTGACCGAAGTGATTCGCTGCACGGCCCTGGCCATCTCCCGCCGCCGCGAAATCCTCGGCCCGGCCTGCGAGCACGATCCGCTCACCGCGCAGCTGGTCGATGCCCTCTCACGACGCCCCGGCAAGCCGAACCATTGGTCGCAGTGCTGGATCGAGCTGCAATTGGGGCTGGCCTTCGCATCGGCCAACAAGATCCCGCAAGCCGCATCGGAACTCACTAAGTCGCTGATGGCCGCCGGGACGTTCGACCATCCGCTGACCTGCATGGGCCTGCTCGAGCTTGGCAAGCTGGCGTTTGAACAAGGCAAGTACGAAGCCGCGATGACCTTGTTCCACGAGGCGACGATCAGCGCCGCATTCTTCGAACGCTATGAGGTGATGGAGGAGGCGTTTCGGCTGGGCGGGCTGTCGCACATCCTCGCCGGGCAGAAGGGGATTTATCCGCCGCTCGTGCCCGCGGCCGCACAGCTGCGAAAGTATCCCGTCATCGAGGCCTCGATCTGTACGGCCATGGCCGATTGCCTCACCACGTCGGGCGATCTGACCAAGGCTGCGGCCGCCGTCGCCGAAGGGTCGAAAGCGATGACCCGCAGCGACATGCTCGTCGGCGTGCATGGCGCTCGTCTCAACTTCCAGGCCGCCCGCGTGGCGCTTCAGTCGGGCAACGTGCGCGGGGGAGCGCAGTCGCTCGCTGCCGCAATGACATTCCAGAAGGCGTCGTCGAAGTGGCTCTATCGCATCGCGCTGGTGGACAGTCTGTATTTGGGTGGCGGCGTCACCGAGCGGATCGCCGATCTGCTTTATGCCGATGTGCTCCGCGAGCCGACGCGCCTCGATTGGGCGGTCGATCCGCTCGATACGCTGGCTGTCGGCACGATGCCGCACGGCCAGGCATATGAGCACTGGTTCGAGCTGGCCATTCGCCGCAAGGAGCAGGACAAGGCGTTCGAGATTTCCGACCGCATTCGCCGCCACCGGTACTTCAGCACGCAGCCGCTGGGCGGGCGCGTGCTGGCGCTGCGGTGGGTTCTCGAGGCCCCGCCTGAAACCCTCTCGGCCGAGGCGCTCAAACAGCGGCAAGAGTTGCTCGTCAAATACCCGCAGTATGCGGACCTGTCGAAGCAGGCCGTGGCCCTGGAGAAGGAGCTTGAGGCCCTGCCGCTGGTGCCGCAGGCCGAGGAGGAGCAGAAGAAACAGCAGAGCCTGTTTGCCGATCTGGCGGTGAAGGTGACGGCGCTTGAATCGCTGCTCAATCTCATGTCGCTGGAGCGGGCCGCAGCGGAGTACGCCTTTCCGCCGCTCCTTTCAACGAAGGACTTAAGCAGCCGCATTCCCGATGGGACGCTGGTCTTCAGCTATCTGGCCACGGCCAACAACGTCCACGCGTTTGCCCTGACCCGCGACCGCTACGGCCACTTCATCGTCGCCCAGCCGACGAAAGTAAAGGCCGATGTGATCGAGCTGCTCAAGGGGCTGGGGCACTACGACCGCAACAAACCGGTTGACGGCGGAGACCTCGTCAAGAACGAGTGGAACAAACCCGCCCAGCGGCTGGCCAAACAGCTCACCAACGAAACGAAGCTCGATGACTGGGCGAAGTACAAGGAGCTGGTGATCGTTCCCGACGGCGTGCTGTGGTATCTGCCGTTTGAGATTTTGCAGGTGCCCGCGAAGGAAGGGACCGAGGCGATCTTCGACAAGATGCCCGTCCGCTATGCCCCGACGCTCGCCCTGTCGGTGCCCGACAAGCGGCCGATCAAGCGGGCGACGCGGACGGCGATTGTCGCGGGGAAGATGCTGCCGCGCGAGGATGATGCCTTGACGAAACTGGCGGCCGATCAACTGGGAGCCATTGCCGACGTTGCGCTGCTGGGTGAGGCACTTCCCGCGCCGTCGGCTCTGTTCACCGCGGCGTGCGACCGGTTCGTCCTCGCCGCCGATCTGGAGGATCAGGACAAGCTCCCCTTCGGCTGGTCGCCGGCCAAGATCGACGCCGGCAAGGGGGGCAACACGCTCGCCGAATGGAGTCTGTTGCCGCTGGCGGGCGCAGAGCAGGTTGTCTTTCCCGGTTTCCATACGCCCGCGGAATTCAGTCTCAGTCGGGGCGGCACCGGCGAAGAGGTCTTCCTTTCGGTCTGCGGCTTCATGGCCAGCGGCAGCCGGACGATTCTCCTCAGCCGGTGGCGCGTGGGGGGGCAGAGCACGGTGGAACTGATGCGCGAGTTCGTGCAGGAGTTGCCGCACAGTGCCGCGAGCATCGCGTGGCGGCGGAGCGTCCAACTGGCCGCCGATCGTGTGCTCGACCCCGCGGCTGAGCCCCGGCTGCGGGCGGATAAGTCGTCCGATGGGCTGAAGGCGAATCATCCGTTTTTCTGGGCTGGCTATTTGCTGGTTGATACGGGGGTCGGCCCGCCGCCGGAGGAACCAGCGGAAAAGCCAGCCGAGAAGGCCGGCGAGAAAATAGCCGAGAAGGCAGCTGCTGCTGGCAAACCTGATGCAAATGCAGCCGCATCGGCTGCGAAGGACAGACCGTAGCCGAAAAGCGCCAGAGTTCAGGCGGCATTTCTTGAAGTCTGGCGAATTCAGCTACGTGTTTTTACTGAAGCGGCTTGTGGCCCATGGCCCGCCGTGTGATCGAGATCTGGCCGCTGTGCTGCCCCTCGTGCCAGATCGCCGTTTCGAAGACCGAGCCGACGTCGGACAGAAAATCGGGCGTGCCGGCGGGGAGCTTCTTGGCAAGATCGTCGTCGGACATGTCGGCGAGCACTTCCAGGAGGACGCGGCGCCGTTCGCGCATCGTGGCCACCACCGACTCGGGCGGCGGGTAATCCTCCGGACTTCCCGTGGGCTGCGAACCCATGCCGAACTTGCCGGGATAACCGGGCAGGTCCCTGGCCCGCTGCGGCGCAACGAGCGAGATGAAGAAGTTGTCCACTTGGGCCATGTGTCCCGCGAACCACAAAGCATGATTGCAACTGGGATGGACCTGAAACACCCACTGCTGTGGCGACTTGAAATCGGCCAGCAGCCGCTCGCTGGCCTGCCGCACGGTGACGAGGTTTCGCTGTAATCGCTCTTTGAGCGTCATGTTCGCACGCACTGGAGGTTGAGATGAGAGATTGTATGCGGCCCGGGAACCAGAGGCATCCGTCCGCGGCCGGATTATCCGGGAATCCCTCGGCAACTGGCGGGCGCAGCGCTTGCCCGCCAGCCAGGTCGGGCGCCAGCCGTCTCTCGCGGCAACCAACCGCAGGGCCGTCAGATGTCGCCGGCTTCGTTGATGCCGCTGAAGATGTCATTGGCCATGGTGCGGTAGCTCGTTTCCAGCGAATCGGTGGCATCCCCGTCGTGGTCGAGATCGTACAAGAGGCCGCTATGCGAGCGGCTGTTGACGACCAGGAGCAGACCGAGCACGCTGACGCTCGTGTTGTCGGCGACTCCGAACGCAGCGCCGCTTGCGCCGACGCTAGCCGTCCGCGCGCCGACGCCGCTCGCTGTGACGACGAAGCCATAGGCGGCCGCCGTAGTGCCGGCCAGCGACTCGTTGGTGACGTACACGGCCAAGGCCGTGGCCATCACCTGAGCGTCCATCTTGGGCGGTCCGCCGCCAGCCGCGGTCAAGGCGGTACGCGCGAAGAGCGTTTTGTAGAACGCCGCTACCTGAGCGTTGGTCTGGCCGGCCAGGTTCCCATACATGTTCGGGAAGGTGGCTGCCAGCCAGTTGCCCAACTTCGTCGCGATCGAACTGCCATTCACCGCCTTGATCAGATTCTGTCCGTTCTTGTTCTGCCAGAACCCGATCGCAGCCGTCTGTCCGTTCTGCACTCCCCCCTCGGCAGGCGTCCGCTCGCCGAAGTTGTAGTCCTCAGCCAGCGAATTCGGACGCGGCAACACCACGCCGGAGAAGGCGTCGCTCGCCGAATTGTCGCCGGCCGCCACGCCGTTGACCGTGCCCAGTGTGTCGCGCCCGTCCACATACCCCGCAGGCTGCAATTCCCGGATCGCATAGCCGCCCACGCCGCTCGGCCGCAGGTCGCTAAATGCGTACGCGCCGCTGGCGTCGGTCGTGGCACTGCGGCTGACGGGCTGCCCGCGATCGTCCAGGCCGGTCAGTTCGACGGCGACCGCCGCGATCGCCGATTCGCCCATATCGATTTCGCCGTCATCGTCGGCATCGAGCCACACCATCCCGAGGGCCTGCGACGGAAGGATTCGGGCGAAAAAGTAATCGATGGCGTCGGTGGTTGTGCCGGGCTCGCCCACGCGGATGCCCGTGATCTGGCCATTGTCCTGCGTGTTGTCCACGTTCCCACCGAGGTTGCCGGCGGTTTCGCGGCCATCGAGGAACCCGGCCCCTGGAGAGGCGGCCAACTTGTACGTGCCGGCCCCCGCGTTGACGTCGAACAGGTACGTTCCATCGGCCGCCGTCGTCAGCGAGGCGACGAGAGCGTTCGACGATTCGTCGAACAACTGCACGGTCACGCCGCCGATGCCGACGTCGCCTTCCGCCGGCTCATGGCTCCCGTCGTTGTCCTTGTCGTCGAAAACTCGCCCCGACAGATCCACGAGATTGCGGATTTGCACGCTGACGGTCGCTGTTGCTACGCCTCCGTCGCCGTCGCTGATCGTGTACGTGAAGCTGTCGCTGCCGGTTGCGCCGCTGTTGGGCGTGTAGACGATCTCGTCGTCGGCGGTCTGCGGCGTGCCCTTCGTGTTGATCGCGGTAGTGCCCTTCGATCCGTTGGTTACGGAGACGATTTGCAACGGATCGAGGGCGCCGGCAACGTCGGAGTCGTTGGCCAAGACCGCGATGCTCAGTGCCTGGTCCTCGTTGGTTGCGGCCGATTCATTGACGGCCGTGGGCGCGACATTGTTGACCGTGATGCTGGCGCTGCCGCTGGCGCTAGCGCCCGCTGGCTCGGTCACCATGGCGCTGACGGTGTAGACGTCGGAGGATGTGCCGGGCGGGCCGTCGTCCAAGTAGATATGGCTGGCGCTGAAGGTGGTCGCGCCCGCGACCAGATTCAAGGTGGTGGTCCCCTCTCCGGCCCCCCAGCTGATGACGACCGTGTGCGTGTCGGCGGCGTCAGGGTCGGTGAACGAGCCATTGACTGTCGCCGTGCCTTGCTCAAATACCGATGGGTTCACGTTGACGACCACGTTGGACGGCGGTGTGTTGGGGGGCGTGACAACAGTCAACACGATGTCATTGCCCGTGCCGCCGACGTAGCTGATACGAAACAAGCCCCCACTGGCGACGAACGTCGCCCCTTCGGGAAGACCGGTGAACGTCCCGACGACGGCATCGGAGCCGTCGTTAGCGACGATCATGAAGGTATCGCCAAC
>JAKEHX010000427.1 GCA_022614795.1 Planctomycetaceae bacterium
ACTGTCCGCGCCGCATTCAGGACCCAATCCGGCGGCGCGGGATCGATTGCCTGGGACTTGAGCGAGTCGAACGTGTGGTTGTCGAGTGCTGCGAATTTCTCAGCCCGGCTTCCGCGGAGTGAAGTCGTGCTGCGGTGTGCGGCACAATGCGAACTGCAACCCTTGCTAGAATCGTGCAGTCGCGCGCCCAGCACAACGGCCACCCCCGAACGCACGCCAAAGACGTTTTCATCCCCCGCTTCGTCCGCTTCGCCATGCAGGTCGAGCACCAGCAGCTCGTCGAATGTGGCCAGCAGCGACTCGCGCATCCTCCGGTGCGTCAGTCCGGACAGCCACGTATTCGGGGTCACCAGGGCGACGATTCCACGGCCGGCCTGCTCGACCCAATACTGGGCCCAGCGCAGAAACTTGATCGAGTCGTCGGCCAGGTTGCTCTTGCGCTCGCTCAGGCCGGCACGGTAATCGGCAAGCAGGCTGTCGATCCAGGCTCCGCGGTTCTGGCGGCCGAAGTTCGACCAGGGTGGATTGCCCACGATGATTGGAATCAACGTCTCATGCGGTGCACCTAGGATTGTCTCACGCAGCGATTCACCCGACAGCAGCGGATTGACGTGGACGATGTGCGGCTGCTGGAGTTGGCTCTCGCGTGCGGCAAGCAAGCGCGCTACCTCGCATGTCGGCCCGTCAACCTCAAAGCCGGTGAATCGGCCGGCCGCAAAGCACGCTAGAGCTTCGATCAGAAAACCGCCGTAGCCACAGGCCGGATCGATGATGTGCAATCGTTGCGGGGGACCCAGCTGGTCTAGCCGTTGCTGCAAAGTGCGGACGATGAATTGCACGAGCGACCGCGGGGTGAAGAACATGCCCCGGCGGCGGCGGCGCTTGGCGTCGAGTTCCCGCTGAAGCAGCTCCCAAAGATGCCCTTCGGCGACAACCGCATCGCCGTTGATTGCGGGCAAACGGACCGCATCCTGCTCCACGAACTGGCGGAAAACGGACACTGTGACCGCCTCGCCACCGCCACGTTCTCGCGCCTGTCGGGCTAGGTCCCTGGCGATTTCCGCCATTGTTAAAGGCTTCGTGCGCGTCCTGCTCATGGCGGGCTATTCTACTTGGCCAGGGCTAATAGGTGCGATCGCAACGGTGGTTGCAATTGCGCCCTGATCTGCCGACTTTACGACCGTAATTTGTAGCGGTTGCGCAAAGGCGGGCGGCAGAAACTGGACTCCGCTGGCTCCCAGCGCCGATGCGAGAGTCCAGCGGCGACGGATGCCGCGTGCGCTTGCACCGCGCCTCTCACGGAGGGCTGATAGACTCGCCCCCAAGTGGTCCGTGATTCCGTGACGAAAAAGTCCGTCGCTCATCTGAAGCTGCACGTCGAAGACTTACCCCCCGGCGCGCCCACGCTGGCTGACGCTGATCTTCCGCAGCTCGCCGCACTTTGCCGGGCCTTCGAGCAGACCACGGGCTGGCAACTCCGGCACGAGTTGGCACAAGGCGGCCTGGGTGAATCCTGGTCGGCCCCGATTGCGGGCGGCGGGCGGCTGGTGATGACCGCCGGCCAGTCCGACGATGACCGGCCGGCTGTCGAGCTGGCCCAGGCCCGCCCCCTGGCCTTGACACTCGCCAGCTTGTTGGGAGAGGTGAACCGCCTCCGCCGGGCGCTATGGGAACGCGAGGCCGAACTGGCCGCCGGAGTGCCGGTCTCGTCGCGCCCCGACGAAGAACCGCATCTGGCCGAGCGGCTGGAGGCGGTGCTCAAGGGCGGAGCCGAAGCAGTCGGCTGCCCGGCGGCGGCCCTGTACCTTCTGGATGAAACGACGACGACGCTCAAGTTGCGGGCCGCCTATGGCCTGCCACAAGAGCGACTGTTGGCGGCGGCGCGGCCACTGCGAGGCTCGGTCGCCGATTTGGAGGCACTTGTCGGCCATGCAGTCGTCCTCGAAGACACGTCGCTCCTGCCGCATTGGCGATGCCCCGAGGATTATCCCGCGGCCGTTTGCGTGCCGGTCAGCAGTCCCACGACGCCGCTGGGAACGCTCTGGGTCTTCAGCAAAGAACAGCGCGACTTCGCCCCCGAAGAAACCAACCTGATCGAAATTGTCGCGGGGCGGCTGGCGGCCGATCTCGAACGCGAAATGCTGCTGGTTGCCGGCGTGGAGTCGAAGCAGCGCGACCGGCAATTCGAAGTGGCCCAGCGGTGGCAAAACGACCGCCTGCCGAGCGTGACGCCGATTATCGAGGATTACGAAGTTGCCGGCTGGACCTGTCAGGCCGCCGGCGTTGGAGGCGACTTTCATGACTGGTCTGTTCTTCCTGATGGCCGGCTGGCTTGTGTCGTGGGCGATGCGCATGGAGCTCTTCTAGAAGCCGGGTTCAATGCCGCGGCTCTTCAGGCAGCGGTCAGGGCCCACACGGGCTACCGGCACGACGCCGCCCAGTTGCTCGCCCGCGTGAACGACACGCTCTGGACCGGCTCGGCGGGCGATCAGTTCGCCGGCCTGTTTTATGCGCTCATCGAGCCGGCGACGGGCGTATTGGAATTTGCCCACGCCGGCAATCTCGCGGCCATTCTGCTGGGCGGGGCCGACAATCCGCGGGAAGTACTCGGCGGGCAGTCGCCTCCGTTGGGGGCCGATTGCCAGACGAAGTTCAAGTGCGACCATCGTGTGCTCGCTCCAGGCGACGTCCTGATCCTCTTGAGCGAGGGGACCCGCAATGCCGTCGATGAAGCAGGCCTGCGAATCGGCGAGGGGGCCATTGCGTCGCTCGTTTCCAAACACGAGCGCCAGTCCGCCGAACAGATCGTCAGCCGCTTGCGGCGCCTGCTCGACCGCCACGGTCAATCGCCGGAAGACATGACAGTGCTGGTCGTAAAGCGGAAATCGGGGTAGTGGCCCCGCAATCTGAAATCTGAAACGCGCTCTATGGCTTCTCGTCCTTCTTCGGCTTCTTCTTGTTCCGCTCGGCCTGAAGAGCTGCCTTCTCTTCGTCGTTGAGTTTGCCGTCGCCGTCCTTGTCGTAGAGCTTGATCAGCGGGTTGACCTTCTTAGTCGGTTTCTCGCCGTCCCCCGCGGGCGCGTTAATGCCGGCCGGCAAGCCGCCTAAGTCGCCGCCGCCCGCGATTGGCCCGACGCCCGTGGCCGGTCCGCCGCCGCCCCCTGGGCCGCCGCGCATTTTCTGCCACGCCGCCTGCGCCGCGAGCCGTTCCCCGTCGCTCAGCTTGCCGTCCCGGTTCTTGTCGAACTTCTTCAGAAACTCCTCCGAACCGGGAATCATGCCTAGCCCGGTGAGCAGGCCGTTCTTCTTCATCGCTTCCGCGGCCGCGGCCTTTTCGCTCTCCGAGAGGACGCCGTCTTTGTTCGTGTCGAACTTCTCGAGCAGCTTCTTTTGCATCTCGGCTGCGGCTTTGGCCGGATCGGGCTTCTTCGCGTCTTCCGCGAGCGCGAAAGCCGCGCAGCTCCCCAAAAGCACGAGACCAACCAACATGTTGCGTTTCATGGCTGTCATTCCGATGTGGCTCTTCCCTCAATCGGCATCCAGCATAACTTGAAATCCCGCCTCATTTAAGCCCTGAGCCACGTCAGGAGCTATTTTCGTTCAACCGTCGCCCATCGCCCCTCGTCCTCGATTTAGACGCCGTATCGAGCTTGAGTACGACGACGAGGACCAACGTCATGTTTTAGCCTTGCATGACTTTTTTGCGCACCTGCCCCGGCGGACGACTACACTATTGGCGCGGAATCCCCCCGTGCGGTTTGCCGTCTCCTTGTCCCGCCAACAGGTGCGCCGATGCCCTCGCTGTATGAGCGCCTGTTGGGCCACAACTATCATGGGCTGGCGCGCGTGCTCCAGAAGTTCCACGCCGCCGACAGCCACGGCACCGCGCGCGGCCGGCTGGCGGTGGAGCATGGCTCGAGTACAGCCGCTCGTTTTCTGGCCTGGGCAATGCGGCTGCCGGAGGAGACGGAACAGGTGGATGTGACGCTCCAGATT
Source organism: Planctomycetaceae bacterium (assembly GCA_022614795.1). Taxonomy (GTDB): domain Bacteria; phylum Planctomycetota; class Planctomycetia; order Pirellulales; family Pirellulaceae; genus CAYLLN01. The sequence goes on from JAKEHX010000427.1 coordinate 3,997, forward strand.
TCAGCCGACAAAGATCGCGAGCTGTGGGAACAGACGTTCGGCGAGCGAAAGCTCCGCACGCGATGCAGCGCCTGGCGGGGCCTCTTGATCGAGTCGATGGGACCGGTTGTTCTGGGCTTTGAGCTCGTGGTTGAAGACGGCGGCCTGCGCTTCATTCCCAAACGGGCGTGGCTCTTGGGCATCCCCTTGCCGCGGTGGTGCGCGCCGCGCGCACAAGCGCAAGTGACGCCTGCCGGGGAGCGCTGGAAGATCGACCTCAAGCTCGCGCACCCGCTACTGGGGCAAATCGTCCGCTACCACGGGACCATGGCGCCAGCGCCGACGGAAGCAGTAGCAGCGAAGCGCTAGGGGAGGGAGCCAGGGGCCAGGAGCTTACGGCCTATGCCGCGGCACCTCGGCCTTGAAGTCGCCCAGGCTAGACCAATGCAGCCGGCGGTTGAGATCGACCTCGGCCACGACCACGTCGCCCCACTCCTTGGCGGTGGCGAGTTGCTTGCCGTCGTGGCCAAAAATGGCCGAGACCATCCAATTGGCCGACGGATCGGTGTAAGTGCTGCTGACCACATAAACGTGATTTTCGCAGGCCCGCGCCGATACGAGCGACGGATTGCAGCCCCACACCGGAAAGGCGATCACTTCGGCCCCGCGATTGCTTAGCTCGCGGGCCACCTCGGGGAAAAAGCCGTCGTAGCAGACCATCATTCCCACGCGGCCAAACCGCGTGTCAAACACCGGGTATTCGTGCCCCGGCTGGATGCCCGCCTCGATTTCGCTCCGCGGCAGGCAGACCTTGCGATATTTGCCCGTGACATTTCCGTCCGGACCGATCAGAGCCGCGACATTGTAGATCAGGTGGCCATCGCGCTCGACCAGGCCGGCGACGATGTACAGGTCGTGTTTTTTCGCCAGCTGCCCGAAATAGTCGGTCGAAGGCCCAGGGACCGGCTCGGCACAATCGGCCATCGCTCGCCCCGAGCCGTAGAATGTGAACGTTTCGGGCAGGACGACAAAATCGGCTTTTTGCTGTGCGGCCTTTTCGATCAGCGGGGCAAACAGGTGGCACTTCTCGGCCGGCGTTTTGCCCTCGCGGGGTTGGTAATGGACCGTTGCCAGGCGGACAATCCGCGGCTGGGGTGGCGAGACTTCGTAAAGTGCTACATCGCTCCATGCGACCCGCCCTTTCGCCGCCCAGCGGTAATGCAGCTCCACGACCGCCTTGGTAGCCTTGGGCGGAGCGCGATACGTATCGGAGACCTCCGTCCAGCCATCCTTGTCGGTTGCTTTGTCGGTTGGATACTCGGGTTCAGCACGCGGCTTTTTGCCGGGTGCATAGGGAGCGTCGGACACCGCTTCATGAGTAACCGCCTGACCCTTGTCGTCCTGCCAGAGAACGCGGACGAGGGCCGCCCGCCGCGGCGTCTCGATATTCTCGGTCTTCCGCCACGCCTCGAAGCGGTAATGCTTGCCGCCGGTCACTTCGAACGTCTTCTGCCACCAGCCGGCAAGTCCTTCGCGATCGTCGGCTGAAATCACAAGCGCTCCGGAGCCGCTGCGCCCTGCGTGCGCGTTAAACGCAAAGCTTGGTTTGATCTCGTCGCGCGGCGCGGCACTTGTCCAGCCGGCAGGAGCCGCGGCGGCAGGTGAGTTGGCCGCCTGTCCCGACACGGAGAAGACAACCAGGAAGGCGAAGGCAATTTGTAAAGCTGCGAGCTTACCGTTCATGGAATACACTCCATTCGAATTCAACGTTCGAGTCCACCGACTACTTGTCGCTCAAATCAAAGTTAACCGTCGTCCCGCCTTCCTTCACCTCGGCCGTGAGCCCCGACGTGTCGAACGAAAAGTACTTCTCGGGAATCAGCGGCGCTCCTGGTTCGACCGGTGCGCCGGCGACGATCGTTCCCGGCGCGGTACCGGCGGGCGTTTTATCCGGGCCGCGGGCGATCACTTTCACGCGGTGTTTGCCCAGGCTTGCCCCGTCGCCCGGCACGATGGTCAACAGTTCGTAATGGCCGCTGGAGTCGGTGATTCCAAGTGCCGGCAACTGGCCGGGAGTATCTGGAAGAAAAACTACCTGGGCGTTGACCAGCGGCTGCCCCAGATACTTCACCATGCCCTGGACCGGCGCGAGTGTCTGCCCGTGAGAATTCGCGTCGCCGCAGCCCGTGAAACACGTGGCTCCGCACGCGAGGGCAATGACCACCGCTGGAAGTAATCGCTGCATACGTAGGCCCGAATTGCTGTTGCTGCGAGCCTGATCAGGGAAGGTTTACGACCTCGGCGCCGGCCCGGCTGCCCAAGCCGTTATATAGCCGCATGTCGATCGTTTGGGCGATGAAATGCACGGACGCGTCAGCCATCGTGAACATGCTCCCGCCGGGGTGGTGGCTCTGGAACCCGCGGCCGCGCCAGGGCTGGCCCATCGAGCATCCAGGACAAAAGAAACCGCCATTCTGTATCGACGCCCGGATGTTGAAGTTGATCGGCAGGCTGGTGCCGTTGACGCTGCCCGTCGACGTGCACCAGACGTTGTCGAATCCCATGGCGATGCCCGATGTGTGCCCGAACATGATCGTGCTGCTGGTGCCGTCGGTGACTTCGGCGATGCGGATTCCGCCGGTGCCATTGGCGCCCGAAGCGCTGCTCAAGTAGTTGAAAATGCCGCGGTGGAATTGTCCGCCGCCGAATCCCTGCGACGGCTTGTTGCAAAGGCTGGTGGTAGCCGCCGAGGTGCAGGCACCCGAGCTGCATCCGCCGCAGCTGAAGTTCGTGAACGAGGCGTTCCCTGCGTTCGTGAACCCCAAGGTCTCACCGACAATGCAGCCGTCGCCAAAACTCCCGAGATAGTGCGTGACAGCAGCAGCCGAATCGGGGGGTAAGGTGTTGCCGGGGCACGTCGCCGGAAAGCCGCGGGCGGGGAGGATCGACGGCAGAGGGTCGCTGGGGCAGCGCAGCACGGGAATCCGCGCTTCCAGAACAGCCTTGTTATTGCACAACACCTGCCGCGTGAAGTCCATCGTCGCGTGCAGCGGCGCTTGCTCGATATAGGGGAGCATCATCGGAATCAGTCCCCAGCCCCGCGTGAAGCCCGTCGTCGCTGGAAAGGTCCCTTGTGTGTCGTGGTAATTGTGCAGCGACAGACCGATCTGCTTGAGATTGTTGCCGCAACTACTGCGGCGGGCCGCTTCCCGCGCCGCTTGCACGGCGGGAAGCAAGAGCGCCACCAAGACGCCGATAATTGCGATGACGACCAATAACTCGACGAGCGTGAAACCTCGCCTCCCCCTCGCAGAATTGACGAGCATGAGTGCGATCCCAAGTACCGATGAGAAAATGCGATTGCGGCCAACCGGCAGGATTGCAGCGTAGCACAATCGCGGCCCGCTCGCCTAACTCTTTCCCCAAAGTCCTTTGAGTAGTGGATATCCAAAGTGTATGCTGGGCACTGCCTACCTATCCCTCCCGCCTTGGAGCTTGCCGATGTCGCCGATTGCAAGTCGCCCCTTTTTCCCGGCTGTACTCATTCTGTTTGCCGGCATTGTTCAAGCCGCCGACGGGCCCGCGGTGATTCGCTCGGCCAAGAGTGGCCCGTGGTCGGCCGGCGCGACGTGGGAAGGGGGCCAGGTGCCCGGCGCCGGTGCACGGGTGATGGTCGCCAGCAGCCATACCGTGACTTACGACGTCTCCAGCGACGCCGTCATCCGGGCGATCAACGTCTCGGGCACGCTCGCCTTCGCCCGCGACCGCGACACGCTGCTCAATACGGGCCTGATCAAGATCGAGGCCAACGACGCCTTCAGCGAGAACGGTTTCGACTGCGAAGGGCACTTTGACGAAGTCGATCCCGATAAGCCGCGGGCAACCCTTCAGGTGGGAACGCCCAACGAGCCCATTCCAGCCGAGCACAAGGCGGTGATCCGGCTGCACGCGATCGAGGGGCTCGATCCGCAGTCCTGCCCGGCCATCGTCTGTTGCGGCGGGCGAATGGATTTCCACGGCGCCCCGCTCAGCCGCACCTGGGTCAAACTGGGAGAAACGGCCAAGAAGGGGGCGGCGGAAGTGATCTTGTCCGAGGGCGTGACCGGCTGGCGCGTCGGCGACCAGGTCGTGCTCACGTCCACCAACTGGGACGATCAGAAGGAAAACTGCTCCGAGCCGCGGACCATCACGGCCATTGAAGGGAGCCGGCTCACGCTTGACAAGGCACTGGAATACGACCACCTCGCAGTGGGCGACGAGCGCGGCGAAATCGCCAATCTCTCGCGCAGCGTCGTCGTCGAGTCGGCTGATCCGGCGGGCTCGAGTGGATACACGATGTATCACCGCGGCTCGGCCGGCTCGATCAGCTATGCCGAGTTCCGCCACTTGGGCAAGAAGGACACGCTGGGCCGCTACAGCCTGCACTTTCACCTCTGCGGCAATTCGATGCGGGGCAGCTACGTCATCGGCGCGTCGATCTGGGACAGCCACAACCGCTGGCTCACGATCCACGGCACGAATTACCTCGTCGCCCGCGACAACGTCGGCTATCGGAGCGTCGGGCACGGCTTTTTCATGGAGGACGGCACCGAAATTTACAACGTCCTCGACCGCAACCTGGCCATCGCCGCCCGCGAAGGCAAGCGGCTGCCCAAGCAGGTGCTGCCATTCGATGGCAACGACGGGGCCGGCTTCTGGTGGGCCAATAGCCTGAATTCGTTCACGCGGAATGTCGCCGCCGATTGCGGTGAATACGGCTTCCGGTTCGAGGCGACCCCTTCGTCGTCGTTCGACATCGCCTCTCCCGAGGTGATGCAGCCTGATGGCACCTACGTGAAGACCGACATCCGCAGGCTTCCTTTCGTGCGGTTCGACGGCAACGAGGCCCACAGTACGTTCGGCCTCTATGGAATTAACCTGGGCGACGGTGTCCGCGGCGTCGGGCCCGACAGCAAGCACCCGTTC
>JAKEHX010000428.1 GCA_022614795.1 Planctomycetaceae bacterium
AGATCGGCCAATGGGTGATGCAAGGCGATCCGGTGGCCGAAATTGTCGAGCTGAAGCAAGTTGATGTGGAGATCGCCGTGCTGGAGGATTACGTCGCCGGCCTCGATACGACGGTGGCCGGCGAGGTCGAAATTGCGGCGCTGGGCGGACAGACCTTTCCCGGCCGCGTGGCGATGGTCAATCCGCAGGCCGATGCCCGGGCCCGTACGTTTCCGGTGAAGGTCCGCGTGGAAAACCAGTTCGCCAGCGGCCAGCCGCTCATCAAGGCGGGGATGTTCGCCCGCGTGAGTCTGCCCGTGGGCAAACCGGTCGCCCGCACGCTCGTGCCCAAGGATGCCGTGGTTCTGGGCGGGCAGTCGCCGATGATCTTCGTCGCGGCCGGACCGCCCGACAAAGCGGCCGTGAAGCCAGTGCCAGTGAGGCTGGGCCCGGCCAGCGGAGCGTGGATCGCCATAACGGGCGACGTGAAGCCGGGCGAGGCGATTATCGTGGAAGGGAACGAGCGCGTGCGGCCGGGGATGGAGATCAAGACCGAGACACGGGAAATGAAGCTGCATTAAGTAGCAGGCACACCGTGTGCCGTCTGCTAACTGGCCGGACACGAACGGATGGGGAATCCGTCCTGCGGGAATGCGACCATGAATCTCATTGCGACCTTCGTGCACAACCCGGTGAAGGTGTCGGTGGGGGTGATCCTCATCGTGCTGTTCGGCATCATCGCTATGCTCTCGATGCCGATGCAGCTGACGCCGGAAGTGCAGATTCCCACGCTGACGATCGAGACGGTCTGGCCCGGCGCAAGCCCGCAGGAGGTGGAGCGCGAGATCATCCAGGAGCAGGAGGAGTTTCTGAAGGGGGTCGAGGGGGTCCGCAAGATGACCTCCGAGAGCATGGACTCGATGGGCCGCGTGATTTTGGAATTCCCCGTCGGCACGGACATGCGAGAGGCGATGCTCAAGGTCAACACGAGGCTCGCCCAGGTGCCCGATTACCCAGAGGATGCCAAAGAGCCGGTCATTAACACGTCGAACGCGTCGGATCGGCCGATTGGCTGGTTCATCCTCACGCAGCGCGTGCCCGATCGGGCCGAGGCGGACAAACTCGTCGCGCAGCATCCCGCGCTGAAAGCGGAAGTTGACAAGGCCTACGCGGCCAAGAGCGAAGGGCTGCAAATGCTGCGGCTGCGGCGGCTGGCGGCGAAGGAGCCCAAGGTGGCGGCGTGGCTGCCGCCGGAAAAAGACATTTCCACGCTCCGCAAGTTTGCCGAGGATTTCATTGAGGCGACGTTCGAGCGGGTCGAGGGCGTGTCCAATGCCAATGTGCTGGGCGGACGCGAAGAAGAGCTCCAGCTGGTGATCGATCCGCAGAAGCTGGCGGCCCGCAGCCTGACGATCGAGAATGTGCGGCAGGCGCTCAAGGATCAGAACGAGGACACGTCGGGCGGCGACTATTGGGAAGGCAAGCGGCGCTATGTCGTCCGAACGCTGGGGCAATTCCGCTCTCCCGAGCAGGTCGAGAACGTGATCCTGACGCGTACAGGCGGCGTGCCGGTGTATGTCCGCGACGTGGGCCACGCCGAGTTGAGCTACAAGAAGCCCGACGGTTTTGTCCGCCGGTTCGGCAGCACGTGCATCGCGATCAATGCCATGCGGGCGGTGGGGGCCAACGTGCTCGACGTGCAGGATGGCCTGCACGCGGCCAACGTGCAGCTCAACCAGAACCTGCTCAAGCAGCAAGGGCTGGAGCTGATTCAGGTCTATGACGAGACCGACTACATCTATTCGGCCCGCAATCTGGTGACCGAGAACCTGATTTACGGCAGCGTGTTCACGTTCATTACGCTGCTCGTGTTTTTGCGCAGCGGCCGCTCGACGGTCATCATCTTCGCCCACATCCTGATCAGCACGATCGGAGCGTTCCTGGTGATGGCCATGCTCGGCCGTTCGCTGAACGTGCCGGCGCTGGGCGGCCTGGCGTTTGCCGTGGGCATGCTCGTCGATAACGCGATTGTGATGCTGGAAAACATCTATCGCCGACATCAGCTCGGCGAAAGCCCCGAGGTGGCATCGGTCAAAGGGGCCAGCGAAGTGTGGGGCGCGCTCCTCAATGCGACCATGGCCAACCTCGCCGTGTTCATTCCCGTCCTCTTCATTCGCGAAGAGGCGGGGCAATTGTTCCGCGATATCGCGATTGCGATCAGTGCGGCCGTCGGCCTGTCGATGCTGGTCGCCGTCGCCGTCGTGCCGACCGCGGCCATGCGAATTCTTAAGCGCCATGAACCGGAAAACCGCGCCCCGCATGAGCAAAACGGGGCGAACTCGCCACAGCGCCGCCGCAGAGGACTTGGCGGCCTGCTTGACATCCTCTGGCTGCCGATCGCTCCGGTGCTCGCGGTGTGCGACCGGTTCGCCCTGTGGCTCGTCGAACGCCTCTTGTCAATCAATCGAACGCTGCTGGGGGGCATACTGCCGAGGGTCATGCTGGTCGTAGTCGTGATTTGGGTTTCGCTCGCTTCGACGTGGCTCCTATGGCCCAAGGCGGAGTATCTTCCCAGCGGCAACCGCAACCTGATCATTGCGATCCTCCTGCCGCCGCCGGGATACAACCTGGAAAAGCTGCTGGAGATGGGCAACGTCGTTGAGAGCGGGCTCCAGCCGTACTGGGATGTCGATCCCAGCGACCCGACGAAAAGGCCGCTCGACGCCCCGACGATCGAGGACTTCTTTTTCGTCGCCCGCAACCGGCAGGTGTTTATCGGGGTGCGCTCGGCTGATCCCGAGCGGGCGGCCCTCTTGGCGCCGGTGATCATGCGGCTGGGGGAGAGACTGCCTGGAACGATTCTGATCGCATTTCAGACCAGCCTGTTCGAACAGGGGCTTACCGCGGGCCGATCGATTGATGTGGACATCACCGGTCCGGAGATTGAGAAGCTGGTCGGCCTGGGCGGGCAGATCTTCGCCCAAATCTCCGGGGCGGCTGGCGGCACGCCGGTGATTCCCGGCGCTCAGATCCTGCCCAAGCCGAGCCTGGACACGTCGAATCCGGAGATTTGGATCACGCCGAAATGGGAGCAGGCGGCGGACTTGCAGGTGACGGCAGCCGATTTGGGCTACGCGGTTGACGCGCTCGTCGATGGGGCCTATGCCACCGACTACTACAAGGGCGGCGACAAGATCGACCTGCGGATCATGGCCGAGGATCGCTTCGCCAGCAGCGAGCAGCGGCTCTCGTCGATCCCTGTAGCGACGCCGACGGGGCAGCTTGTCTCGCTCGATGCCGTGGCCGACGTGCGGATGGAAAGCGG
>JAKEHX010000429.1 GCA_022614795.1 Planctomycetaceae bacterium
GTAACAGGACAAGAATTGGTGTCAAGCAGCGCGCTCTGCGATTTTTGCGGAATTCTTGCAAGTCTCACATTCAAACCGCAGCCGGCATGTCGAGATTGTGACAACCTGTGTCATTACACCGTCTCGCAGTCGCGGTGTTCTCCTCGGACGGTCCGAGCATGAAGCCGTCCCCGGCCCTGTTCCGGCAGGCCCTGGCCACCCTCGCGGTGGCGCCGCCATCGGCCGTGGTTGTGGGAGATAGCCTGCGGTGCGACGTCGGGGGGGCAGCGGCCGCCGGGTTGGATTCGGTGTGGGTCAACCGCAGTGGGACTGCTCGGCCCGCTGGCTCCCCCAAACCGACGATTGAGGTTTGCAGCTTACTGGAGGTGGTTCACGCTTAACCCGGCGCTGCACACCGATGTATTAGCCACCAAAAGTATCGTCGCCGACCAGCACCGGAAACCACAAGCCGGTGCGCTGTTCGATTTCCGAGATGCGTTTCTGGCGATACGTGCCGAAATTGTTCTCCTCCGCAATCGGTCCGTGAGCCTCGATTTCGTCGGTCTGCCGCAGGACGAAGCCGGCGGCTTGCAGTTGGCCGTCTTCGACCCAGAAGACGATTTTCCAGAAGGACTGGGCTGGTCGAACACGAGAATGGCAGCTTTCCATCGCCGCCCGATAAGTGGCCGGTTTCGCGGTGCCCCAAGAAATACAGCACAGCGGACCGCCTTCTGGATCAGCCCGCTGTGCTGTTGGAAAGGAGTTTGCGGCTCCTCTAGGATGCGACAGATTGGCGGAGGTGTGCGTTGTCGCATGCCAATCCGTCACGGCGAGGCACCTGTTCCCGCTCAACCTGCCGTGCGTATCGCTTCCGGACGAGCAGAGAGCAGTTCGCATGCCGTTTCACCCGGCAGGTCAAGTGCGAGCCTCGACACACTCCGGTCCCTGGTTTTTCACGCTGTTGACGTGCGTGCTCACGGGCCTGGCCGTCATGCGCTCGGCCTCGAAGGAAACCAGCGGGATCTCTTCGCCCCGGAGCCAGTCGTCGTAGTCATCGGGATGCAAGATGACCGGCATGCGGTCGTGAAAGCGGCTGGCCAGGACGTTGGCGTCCGTCGTGATGATCGTGCACGATTCCACCGGCGGCTGGCCTTCGCCCTGCCCGTACCATGCTTCCCAAAGGCCCGCAAAGGCGAATGGCTGGCCGCCGTCGATTTCGTACAGCCAGGGGAGCTTGGTCTTGCCGGACGTTTCCCATTCAAAATAGCCGTCGGCCAGGACCAGGCAGCGGCGCTTCTTATAGGCAGTGCGGAAGGCGGGCTTCGTCGCCACGCTGTCGGCCCGCGCGTTGATCGTGCTGTAGGCGATTTTTGCGTCCTTCGCCCAGCTGGGGATAAGTCCCCACTTGAGCAGCGAAAGCTGCCGCTTGCCGTCAACGAGCCGAACGGCAGGGACCGGGGCGGTGGGTGGAATGTTGTAGCGCGGCTCCCACTCGGCGCCTGCCGCCATTTCCGCGGCGAATTCGGCGAGGAGCACGTTGAGCTTGCGCCGGAGGGTATAGCGGCCGCACATACCTTGATTCTAGCCGAGTCGAGCGGTAAGTAGCCGAACTCGCCAGAGTTCGGGTTGGTTGCCAACAAAACGGCCCGAAGTCTGGCTACTTCGGCTACATGATGACGACGGCGGTTGCATCTCCTTGCGAGCGAATTTAGGATGCGAATTTGACCGCTGCGCCGCTGTCTGACGGAAACCTGGTGCGCGCCATGTTCACGCTGCAACTGCAATCACGCTCGAGACTTGCGCCTGCACTGCGCCGCGGACGAGCCAGTTGGCAGCTCGTCGTCATTCTCGGTTCGCTCGTGGCTTTGGGGTTGCTGGCGGCCAGTTTGATCAGCCGCCAGCCGGCGGCAACTGGGTCCGGAGAAGGTCCGCTGGTCGTTTATTGTGCCGCCAGCAACAAGAGCGTGATCGAGGCGATTCGGGCTGATTACGAGAAAAAATACAGGATTCCCCTCCAGGTTGAGTATGGGTCGTCGCAGTCGCTGTTCGCGAGGATTGCCGTGTCGGGCTCGGGCGACTTGTTCCTGCCGGCGGACGACAGCTATATGACGCTGGCCCGCGAGCGGAAACTGCTCGCGGACGAATTCCCGCTGGCGACGATGCAAGCCGTCGTGGCCGTGCCCAAGGGAAATCCCAAGCGGATCGAGCGGCTGGACGACCTGATGAAGGAAGGCGTGCGCCTCGCCCAGGCCAGCCCGGACGGTACGGCCATCGGCAAGGTCACGCGCGAGAAGCTCTCGGCCAGCGGCCAGTGGGACCAGCTGCACGCCCGGACGACCGTTTATAAGACGACCGTCATCGAAGTGGCCAGCGACGTGAAAGTCGGGGCGGTCGATGCCGGGATCGTATTCGACGTCGTTTTGCACGATTTCGACACGCTCGAAGCGGTGGCGATTCCCGAGCTGGCCGATACGACGGCTCAGGTCGGCGTCGCTGTTCTCAGTGGCAGCCACCAGCCGAAGCAAGCGTTGCAGCTGGCCCGTTACTTGTCGTCGAGCGATGGGGGGCTGGCGCGCTATCGTGAGTTCGGCTTTCAGACCGCCGCCAGCGACGCCTGGAGCGAGACGCCCGAGCTGACGCTGTATGCCGGCTCGATGCTGCGGCCGGCAATCGAGCAGACCATCACGCGCTTTGAGGAGCGCGAGGGAGTCCGCGTCACGCGCGTATATAACGGCTGCGGAATCCTGGTGGCGCAGATGAATGCGGGGGAGGTCCCCGACGCATATTTCGCGTGCGACAGCCAGTTCATGAACCAGGTGAGCAGCCTGTTCGATCGGCCGACGCCGGTTTCGCAGAACGAGCTGGTGATCCTGGTGAAGAAAGGAAACCCGCACGGCATCCGCTCGCTCGCGGACCTGAAGAAAGAGGGGCTGCGCGTCGGCATCGGCCACGAAAAACAGTGCGCGATGGGCTGGCTGACGCAGCGGACCTTCGACGAAAGCGGCCTCAGGGCCGAGGTGATGAAAAACGTGGTGGTCCAGACTCCAACCGGCGACATGCTCGTCAACCAGATGCGCTCGGGCTCGCTGGATGCGGCGGTGGCCTATCTGAGCAATGCGGCCGGCTCGGCTGATTTTCTGGACGCGGTGCGGATTCACGGTATTCCCTGCTCGGTCGCCACGCAGCCCTATGCAGTGGCCAACAGCTCGCCGCACAAGCAGCTCGCCACGCGGCTATTGGCGGCGATTCGGGCCGAACAATCACGCGAGCGGTTCACCAGCGAGGGCTTTCGGTGGATCGACGAGCGGTGGATCGACGAGCGCAGCCCGCCGCCGAAATCGCCGGAAGCAGCCCGCCCATGAGTGATTCACCGGCTGCGGACCTGCCCGCCAGTCCCGCCTTGGCGGCGCACCGCGCCGGCTCGGACGTGCCGTTTTTCGTGGTGATGGGCGGCCTGGGGGGCAGTTATCTCCTGCTGATCGTCGCGCTGCTGGCGGCGGATATCGCCTTTACGTCGCCGGCGCACTTCGTCGCCGCTCTCAGCAAGCCGGAAATTCAATACGCGGTGCGGTTGACGCTCATTTCCTGCACGATCTCGGCCTTGCTATCGATCTGGGTGGCGACGCCGCTGGGCTATTTGCTCTCGCGGTTTTCATTTCGCGGGCGGTGGCTGATCGATACGATCCTCGACATTCCGGTGGTCCTTCCGCCGCTGGTAATCGGGCTGTCCCTGCTGATCCTGTTTCATCTGCCGATCGGCGGTACGAACCTCGAACAATTCCTAAACGAGCACGTGCGTTTCGGTGAGCGAAGGCTCACGGTCACCTTCTCCCAGCCGGCCGTCGTGCTCGCCCAGTTCGCCGTGGCCTGTGCGTTCGCCGTTCAGACGATGCGCGTGACGTTCGACCAGATCGACACGCGGCCCGAGCAGGTGGCGCTCACTCTCGGCTGCCGCCGGAGCCAGGCGTTTTTGAACATCGCATTGCCGCAAGCCTGGCGGGGGATCGTCGCGGCAACGACAATCGCCTGGGCCCGCTCGCTGGGCGAGTTTGGCCCGATCCTCGTCTTTGCCGGGGCGACGCGAATGCGGACCGAGGTCCTCTCGACGACGGTGTTCCTGGAGCTGAGCGTGGGCCAGCTGGAAGCCGCCGTGGCCGTTTCGCTGCTCATGATTGTGGCCGCGATGGGCGTGCTGGGGATCGTCCGCCTGGTGGGAGCGAGGGTCAGCCAATGATCGAGCTCGACAACCTCTCGATCCGCTCCGGGCCGTTCGCGCTCGACCACGTGAACCTGTCGATCCCCGAAGGCGCGTATGCAGTGCTGATGGGGGGCACGGGGCAAGGTAAGACGACCATCCTGGAAGCGATTTGCGGCCTGCGGAAGGTGACGGGCGGCCGGGTGCTGCTGTGCGGGGAAGATGCCACGCGCCACAAGCCGGCCGATCGCGGCGTGGGCTATGTGCCGCAGGACCTGGGGCTGTTTCCGATGATGAGCGTGCGCGGGCACTTGGAGTTCGCCCTGCGCGTGCGGCGCTCGCCGCCGGCCTTGATCCGCCAGCGCGTGGACGATCTGGCCAGGCTCCTGGGGATCGAAAAACTGCTCGAGCGGCACGTGCAGAATCTAAGCGGCGGCGAGGCCCAGCGCGTCGCGCTCGGCCGGGCCCTGTCGTTTCGCCCGCGGATCCTGCTGCTCGATGAGCCGCTGGGCGCGCTCGACGAGATCACCCGCGACCGGCTGTGCGAGCTATTGCGGACGATTCAGCGGCAAAGCCGTCTGACCACGCTGCACATCACGCACAGCCGCAGCGAGGCGCGGCTGGTGGCCGAGCGGCTTATCGTGCTGTCGGCGGGCCGGCTCGCGGAGCGGCCGCTGGCGGACCTAGACGTTTTGCCCGCCGCAGCAGGTGAGGAGCTGCGCTCGCCGCCGGTGGAGCGCCGGACACACGTTTCGCGGAGCACCAGCGGATGAAACTTCGCGTGCAATACACGGCGCAGCTGCGGACCGCGGTCGGCCGGACCGAGGACGAGGTCGAGCTGCCCGAGGGGAGCAGCCTGGCGGCCTTGGTCGAACACTTGGCAGCCCAATTGGATGACGCTGCGGCGGGGCATCTGGTCGGGCCGGGAGGCGGCATTCGGCCAAGCCTCTTGGTCGTGGTCAATGAGGCGGCCGCACCGGCCCATGCTGTGGCAACAACTTCCCTGCAAGATGGCGACGTCGTGTTGCTGTTGCCGCCGATAGCGGGAGGGTAGGAGTGAGTGGTGAGTAGTGAGTGGTGAGTGGTAGATTGGAACACTACTCACCACTCACCACTCACCGATGACGCCCGCGGAGCTAACCCCCGACGAACTAAAGCGCTACCAATGGCAGCTCTGGGTCCGCGACTTCGGACAGGAGGGCCAGCGGCGGCTCAAAGGGGCCAGCGTCCTGGTCTCGCGGATCGGAGGCGTCGGAGGATCGGCCGCCCTGCATCTGGCGGCGGCCGGTGTTGGCCGACTGGTGATCGCTCATGCCGGCAACTTGCGGCTGGACGACCTCAACCGGCAAACGCTGATGACGACCGATTGGATCGGCAAGCCGCGCGTCGAATCGGCCGAGCGACGGCTGCGCGAATTGAACCCGCTGGTTGAAATCGAAACTGTGGCCGAAAACGTGAGCGAGGCCAATGCCGCCGGCCTCGTGGCCCGCGCGGACCTGGTCGTCGCCGCCGCCCCGCTCTTCACCGAGCGGCTGCTTTTGAACCGCGAAGCGGTCCGCCAGCGCAAGCCGCTGGTCGATTGTGCGATGTATGACCTCGAAGGGCGGGTGATGGTCGTGCTCCCCGGCCAAACCGCTTGTCTGGCTTGCCTTTACCCCGAGCCGCCCGCAAACTGGAAACGCGAGTTCCCGGTGTTCAGCGCCGTCTCGTCGACGGTCGGCTCGCTGGCGGCCATGGAAGCGATCAAGCTGATCGCCCGGATCGGTTCCGCCTCGGGCGGACTGGCCGGGCGGCTGTTGACATTCGACCTGCGCGATATGAGCTTTCGGACGATCGCCATTGCCCGCCGGGCCGATTGTTCGGTTTGCGGGGATCTGCGTAGCTGAAGTCGCCAGACTTCAGGAAATCGCGCCTGAAGTCTGGCGCCTTCAGCTACTATGTGTTTTCAATAGCCTAGAGGCCAACATGCGAACGACCGCTCTGACTCTCCTCGCCATTTGCGGCTGGCTGGCCTGCTGCTCGGCGGCCGATTGGCCCATGTACCGCGCCGATGCCGAGCGCAGCGGCTTCACGGCGGAAACGCTGCCTGCGGAGCTGACGCTGGCCTGGACCTGGCAGCCGGCGCATCTGCCGACGCCGGCCTGGCCGCGCGACGAGCGGATGCTGTTCGACCGGGCTCACGACGTCGTGATCAGCGGCGGCGTGCTGCTGCTGGGCACGTCGGCGGAAGGCCGCGTGATCGCGCTCGATCCGGCGACCGGCCGCGAGAAATGGACGTTCTTCACCGACGCCCCCGTGCGACTGGCCCCCGCGATCTGGAAGGACCGGGCGTACGTCGCCAGCGACGACGGCTATTTGTACTGCCTGTCGCTGGCCGATGGATCGCTCGTGCAAAAGTGGCGCGGCGGGCCGACCGATGAGATGATCCTGGGCAACGGGCGGATGGTCTCGCGCTGGCCGGCTCGCGGCGGGCCGGTCATTCGCGATGGAATCGTGTATTTCGGCGCCGGCATCTGGCAGTCGGAAGGCATTTTCCTCGTGGCGATCGACGCCGAGTCGGGCCGCGAACTCTGGCGGAACGATCAGGCCGGCAAGATCTATATGCCCCAGCCGCACGGCGGGGCCAATGCCGAGAGCGGCGTGTCGGCGCAGGGATATTTCGTAGCGACGGCCGAGGCGCTGGTCGTGCCGACGGGCCGCGCGGTTCCGGCGGTGTTCGCCCGGCCGGACGGGCGTTTCCGCTATTACCACCTGCAAGCCAACGGGCACGCCGGCGGCACGTTGACGGTCGCGGCCGGCGAGGCGTTCTATAACGGCGGCCTGGCCTTCAATCTGGCAACCGGCGCATCGGAGGGAAAGCTCGGGCCGGGCAGCGTCGCGAAGCTCGGCGAAGGAATCGTCCACGGCGGCAAGAAGGAGCTGCGGGCGATGCGGGTGGTGGAAAAGACCGAGCCCGACCGCAAGGGCGTGCCGACGAAGGCGCGTGTGCATGAAGCCCAGTGGTCGCTGCCCGGCGTGGACGGCAGTGCGTCGGTGATCGTCGCCGGCGATACGATCTTTGCCGGCGGCGGGGCGAGCGTCACTGCCGTCGATTCGGCCGCCAAGAAGGTGATTTGGAGCACCGAGGTGGATGGCACGCCGCACGGCCTGGCGGTCGCCAATGGCCGGCTGTACGTGAGCACCGACCAGGGGACGGTCTATTGCTATTCCGCGCAGGCGAGCGGGAGGCGTGAGCCTCCCGATAGCTCGGAGCCGGCGCGAATTGGGAACCATCGAGGGGCTGACGCCCCTCGCTCGCCAGCTAGCTTCGCCGCCGCGGCCGACGAGATCGTCCGCCGCACCGGTATCAAGGAAGGCTTCTGCCTCGACCTCGATTGCGGCGACGGCTCGCTGGCGATCGCGCTGGCCCAGCGGACCAATCTGCAAATCTATGCCCTCGCGCCCACGGCCGATCAATTAGTTGCCGTGCGTCGTCGGCTCGTGGAGCTGGGCCTGTACGGCGTCCGCGTAAACGTGCACCAAGGGGACGCAGCGCGGAACCGCTACGGCAGGTACTTCGCCGATCTGGTCGTGTCGGCCAAATCGCTTGAATCGGGCCCGCTAATGATTTCGGCCGATGATCCGCCCGCGGCCCTGCGCCCCGGCGGCGGGATCGCCTGCACCGGCAAGGCCGGCTCGATGCAGCTCTTTGCGCGCGCGGCCCTGGCGAACACGGGGAGCTGGACGCATCAGTATTCGGACCTGGGCAATACCAGCTGCTCGGCCGATGAGCGCGTGCAGGGGCAGTTGCGGACGCTCTGGTTCCGCGACGTCGATCTGGCGATGCCGCAGAGGCACGGCCGCGGGCACGCGCCGCTCTTTTTCGAGGGGCGGATGTTTGTGGAGGGGCTCGA
>JAKEHX010000430.1 GCA_022614795.1 Planctomycetaceae bacterium
ATGAATCCCGTAGCGGAACTCGCCAGAGTTCCGAATCCGCAGAAAAACCTGAAGTCTGGCGACTTCAGCTACGAAAGATTCACAACCTCTCAGTACTCAGTGAGTGAGTACACTCGAATCCTACGGCCCCTTTCGATCAAGACTCTAAGCCCTAAGCTCTAAGTTCTAAGTCCCCAAGCGTACCGCTGCATGTCCCTCCTGATCAAACCTGTCGAAACCTCGCGCGAGCGCTCGCAGTTCCTCGAATTACCGTGGCAAATCCAAGGCCAGGACCGGAACTGGATGCCGCCGCTGCGCAAGAACCAAAAGGAGATGGTGGGCTTCCAGCGGCACCCCTTCTACGACCGCGCCCAGGCCCAGGCTTTTCTGGCGCTGGAGGGCGGCCGCCCCGTCGGGCGCGTGCTCGCGATCGTGAATCCCGTCCATAACGAGTACCACAAAGAGAAACTCGGCTTTTTTGGCTTCTTCGAGTGCATCGACGATGCCGAGGCGGCGCAGGGCCTCTTGGCCGAGGCGCGCCATTGGGCGGCGGCACGCGGAATGACGGCGGTCCGCGGCCCGGTCAATCCGTCGCTCAATTACGAGTGCGGCACGCTTATCGACGGGTTCGACGCTCCCCCCATGTTCATGATGACCCACAACCCGCCGTATTACGGCCGGCTCATCGAAGGGGCCGGATTTGCCAAGGTCGAGGACATGTACGCCTTCAGCGGGCACATTTCGATGCTCGAGCAGATCGACAAGAAACTGGCGTTCATCGTCGAGGAATGCCAGCGGCGATTCGACATCAAGCTCCGCCGCCTCGACCGCCGCAAGTTCGACCGCGAAGTCCGCATGTTCCTCGATATCTACAACCAATCGCTCCAGGGGACGTGGGGCTTTACGCCGCTCTCGGAGGGCGAGATCGAGCACATGAGCGCGTCGCTCAAGCACCTCATCGTCCCCGAAATGACCACAGTCGCCGAGATCGACGGCCGCCCCGTCGGCGCCCAGTTCGGATTGCTCGATTACAATCCCCGCATCAAGGCGATCGACGGCCGCCTGTTTCCCTTTGGCTTCATGCGGCTGCTCTGGAACAGGCGGGCCATCAAGCGCGTGCGGCTGATCAGCACCAACGTCATCCCCGAGTATCAGAAGTGGGGGCTGGGGCTGGTGATCGCTTCCCGCCTGGTGCCGGAGGCGCGGGCGTGGGGAATCGAAGAAGGCGAGTTCTCCTGGGTGCTCGAGAGCAACAAGCTCTCGTACGGAACGCTGAAGAAAGGTGGGGCCAAAATCACGAAGACCTACCGGCTGTATGATTCGGTCTCGTAAACCGGGAGAGCGGATTATAATGAACGCACCCGTCCTTCTCTGGAGCCGCCCATGATTCGCCTCGCCGCACTTTCCCTCTCGATCTTGATGCTGGCTGGGCTGGTGCTCGCCCAGCAGCCGAAACCGGAACCCAAACCCGAGGCTCAGCCCGAACCCGAGCCGCTGATCGAGGCCAAGAAGCAGGAGACCTGGACGCTGGGAGACCAGGAATGGGATTTCAAGGACGTGGCGACCGCCTATGCGCCGGTCAAGGGGGCCCTGAACGCCAAGACGGGCACCGCCGAATGGACGCTGGAGATCGTCAAGGAACTCGCTCCGGGCGAAGTCGGCATTCACGAGAACACCGAGGGCTCGCCGTTCAAGACGGTCCTCCTCGATGCCGACAAAGTCGTCCTGGCCGAGGAGCCGGAAGTGCGCTTTGCCAGCAAGCTGACCGGCAAACCGGGCGAGCGCGTGAAGATTGTCGTGCAACTACCTAACGCAGAAGTGCTGAGCCAGGCGAAGTTCATCCGGATCGAGCGCCGCACGAAGGTCGGCTTCTAGCGTCAAGCCGTAATCAATTCGGCGGAGTGCCGGTGACCGACCCGATCTGCCAGCTGGGGTGCTGTGCGTTCGCGTCCGCCGTCCGGCTGACGGTGACCCACATCGGCATTTCGTCCGACGTTTCGGACGGTCGGACTGCAAATTGCAAGGTCACGCTGTCCGTAAATCCGTGTTTCGATTTACCGGCAACGGAACGGAACGCGACCGAGCCGCTATCCCGCATCGACGTGACTGACTTCAGCGGCTCGCTGGTGAACAGCGTCTTCATCATTTCGCCGGCCTCGGGATTCGTCTGATAAAACTCGGCAATGGCGGCGTCGCTATTGAGCCGCGAGCCCGCGGAGTGCGTGAACTGGTGAGCTCGCTGGAGCTTGCCCTCGCGCACCAGCTCCAGCCAGCCCTCCGCGAATTTGCGGGCGTGCTGGTGAAGTTCCCCCTGCCGCGTCCATTCGCGGGACATTCCCCAACCAGCAAACAGCATTGCCAGGCACAATCCGGCCGTTGCCGACCAGTGGCCCGTGTATTGCCCGCCGCTGGTGGCAATTTGCCGCAGCGCCACAATGGCGATCACCGCCGCGGCCAGTGGCACGATCACCAGAATCGGGCTCGCCAGAGCCAGCGCCGACGCCAGCCCCATGAACAGGGCCAGGATGGCGAGGCGGCTGACGGCGGAATAGCGAGCCAGAGTCTCATCGTCGGGATGGTACCCTGGCGGTGAGGAGCGCTCGGGGGGTGACACGGCGGTTGCGGACATAGGATTGAGGGCTATTGGGCGACGCGCATCTGCTCTTCTTCGGCGTACTTTACGCGGCGGTCGTGGTATTTGATCGGAAACTCGCCATGCGGATCGAAAGTCTCGACGTTCAAGCTCACGTCGTCCGGATGGGCATCGGGACCGCCCTCGATCTTCCCCCGCGACAAGGCCCCCCGCGAGCGGCTGTGAACGAACCCCAGCCACAGGCGATCGGGGGAAAAGACCATCGCCCCGTCCTTTGGGGAAGCCCAAGCGCCCAGCGGCGTTTCGCTGTTCAGCGGCGCCATCATCAGCGAGAACGCCGTGAAGCAGACCATCAGCCAGCCGCACCAGATCGCCAGGATCGACCTGCCCGCCATTTCAACGGGCATGTCGAATTTGACCCGGGTTTTCGAGAGCATGTCGGTCACGAGCCGCAGGAAGCCGAAGGTGAAAAAGAACGTCATCCAGAGGACCACAAAGTCGTAGAGGTACTCGAACGAAGCGTCGGCATTGTTCTGAAGTGCATCGCTGATTGGCTCGAAGAGGTTCATGGCGATCAGCATGGCGATCATCAAGTTGATCAGCGTGACCGCAGCCCCCCACAGGCCGTGCAGCCAGATCAGGCCGGCGGTGGCGAGGAAGACCAGCAATAAGAATAAAGTCATCATGGGACGAACCGGGTTTCAAGTTCCAGGTTTCAGGTTTCAAGTTTGGCGCAAGTTCAAGAACTTGAAACTTGGAACTTGAAACTTGAAACCTCGAAAGCCCTATTGTTTGAGTACACGCTGTAACTCCGTCAGCGACGTCGTTCCCAAGGCCACGAGCAAAATTCCTTCTTCCTGAAGCGAGCGGTTTCCTGCCGCCCGCGACAACTGCTTGAGCGTATCGAGCTTCGGCTGGCCGGCCAGCGCCATCCGCAGCTTGTCGTCGAGCACCATTACTTCATAAATCGCCGTGCGGCCGCGATAGCCCAGGCCGTTGCAATTGGGGCAAATCAGCGGCTCCCCGCGTTTGCGCGGGGCATCTGGGGGCAACGGCTGCTTCTCGCGATAGAGCACCTGGACCCGGCCCGGCGGAATTCCCAATCGCTGGAGCAAGGCCGGATCGGGCTGAATCGCTTCGCGGCAGATTTCGCACAGCTTCCGCACGAGCCGCTGGTTGATCACCGCCTTGACGAGCTGGGGGAACTTATCGCCCGGGCCAAGCGCCAGCAAGCGGAGCAAAGCCTCCGGGGCCTCCTTCGCGCGGACGCTGACCAGGCACAGCTTGTCTTCGTCTACGATCCAATTCGAAACAACATTCAGGGCCGCGCCCGTCGTTACCTCGGGCAAGCACATCACCTCAGGTTGCCGCAGAATGCACGCCGGCAGCTTTTGCTCGGGCGTTTCCTTCTGGGCCGGATCGAATTTCGTGACATCGACGTTTTCCACGTCCGGCTCGCGCTTGTTGACGGCTTCGACCGACATGAAGTCGCGCATCAAGCGGTCGGTGCCGCGGAGCGAGGCGATCCAGGTCGACGTGAGCCCGTCGCCGGGCAGCGCCGAGTAAATCACGATGCCCTTGGCGCCGGGGCCAATCAGCTCTTGCACCTGTTCGCGCAGCTTGTCGCGCATGCCCAGGTCTTGCAGCGTGGGAACGTGCTTGGTGATCTGCTTGAAGGTGAGTATGGCCCGCTCGCCGGTCTGCGTCCCCTGGCTCAAGAGTGTCGCGTCGTATTTATTGCCGCCGAAATCGACCTTGTATTTCCCTTCCTGCCGCGAGCGGCGATCGGTCATGTTCAGGTGGCACATCCGTTTGACGACGGCCAGCATCAGGTCGCCTAGCTCGCGATTGAGCGGGTCCCGTTCATGGACCTTGGGGTTGGCGGGGTGCCAGATGCCGTCGATCTCGTAGCGGACGGCGACCCCTTCCGCGGTGTAGTCGAGCATGATCTTTTCGGCCCGCTGGGCGATCGCGTCGGCCAACAGATACTTGATCGGCACGAAGCCGGGGGACTGGCGGGCGTCGATCGTCGCCGACTGGTTCTCCATCTGGAGCGGCCCGACAGCCGATAACTCGACCGGCGGGCCCATCTGCCAGCCGTGCTTCACGTCCATTTCCCGGCGCGGCCCGCGCTTGCCGAGATTGGCAAACCAATTCTTGATGTGCGCGGGCGTAAAGACCTTTTTGTCCTGGGTCACCTTGCCGTTTCGCATCACCACATAGATCACAAACGGCACCAGGTACGCCAGGCACACCAGCGCAAAGCCAGCGGCGAAGATCGGCGTTCCCAGGCCGAGCGTCATGAACACCAGCAGGAACGAGCAGACCAAGATCGGGTTCCAGACCTGGTAGGGCATCCCGATCGCATCGCCCATCTCCAAGGTGTCGCGGCTGACCCAGTCGGCCGACTTGACCCACACCCAGAAGACGAAGAGCAAGAGGAAGATCTTGTAAAACGCCAGATAGAAGCCCGGCCCGCGCGTAAAGGGGCCGGGATAGGCGGGCCATTCTTGAGCCAACAGGACCTCGGCGCCGGCCAGCACAATCACCAGCGCAGCGGCGAGCCACGTCGCAACGCGTAGCCCGCCGCGAATATTTCTGCGAAGCCCGCCGACAACAAAATCGCGAAGCCCGCCGACAACAAAGCTGCGAAGCATCAGATGATCCCGGGCTGCGATACGTTGATCCCCTTGAGCGCCATTTTGAGGGCGTCGGGGTTGGGGGCGACCTCGAAGGCCGTCGGGCGGTCGATCAGGCCGTCGTCGATCAGTTGCTTGAGACTCATGGTGAAATCCTGCATTCCGTCGGCCGCGCCGATGCGAATCGCGTCGCTGAGCTTGCTGTCCTGCGATTCGAGCACGAGCTTGCGGATCATGGCCGTGAAGAGCATGATCTCGACGGTCGGCACGCGGGCCACGCCCGGCTTGATCGAACGGAGCAGCTTCTGGGCCACGATCCCCTTCATGTTGAAGGCCAGCGCGCTGCGGATGGCGCCGTGCATCTCTTCCTGGAACAAGTCCAGGATGCGGCCGATCGTCGAGGGGGAGGTGCTGGCGTGGATCGTGCCAAAGACCAGGTGGCCCGTTTCCGCCGCGTGGATGGCCGTCATGAACGTTTCTTCGTCGCGCATTTCGCCCACGAGCATGATGTCCGGGTCTTCGCGCACGGCGTGCTTCATGCCGATCTTGAAGTCCTTCACGTCCATGCCGATCTCGCGCTGGTTGATCACCGCCTTCTCTTCGGTGAACACGAACTCGATCGGGTCTTCGAGCGTGAGGATGTGCACCCGCTCGCGCTGGTTGATGTAATTGAGCATCGAGGCGATCGTCGTGCTCTTGCCCGAGCCCGTCACACCGGCCAGCAGGATCATTCCCTGGTCGTGGAGACACAATCCTTCGAGCGATTGCGGGAGGAAGAGCCCCTTGAAATCGGGAATCTTGTTGTTGACGCGCCGCGAGACCATGCCGATCTTGCCCATTTGCTGGAGCAGGTTCACGCGGAACCGCCAGGTGACGCCATCGACATCGACCGTGTAGGCAAAGTCGGCGCCGCCGTCTTCGTAGAAGATTTTTTTGTTCCGCTCGTTCATCATCGGCAGGAGCAGGTCCATCATCTCTTCGGCGTCGATGGGCGGGCGATTCAGCGGCCGCAGCTCGTTGCGGACGCGAATCATCGGCGGCCGGCCCACTTTCATGTGCAGGTCGGAGCCTTCCAGCTTCACCAGCGCCCGGAAGTATTTGTCGACGTCGAGCTCCTCGTGCTTCACGAGGAGCCGCTGCTTGAGCAGCTCAGCGGCCGCGTCCTGGGAGTGATCCTTGTGCGTGGGGGCACTAAAGTCTTCGACAATCGTCTTGTCTTCCAAGGTGGCCATACAATTTTCCTCTGCCCTGTGCTACCGTTGTCGGGCGCTTACAGCCTCACCGGAATGCCCCGGCCGGCCATGACTTGTTTGGTCTGGTGGATCGAGTATTCCCCGAAATGAAAAATGCTGGCGGCCAGGGCGGCGTCGGCCTTGCCCAGCAGCACGGCGTCGGCCAGGTGCTCTGGCTTGCCCGCTCCGCCGCTGGCCACGACCGGAATGCTCACCGCCTCGCTCACCGCGCGCGTAATCTCCAAATCGTACCCGTCCTTGGTGCCATCGCAATCCATGCTGGTCAGAACGATCTCGCCCGCGCCCAATTCCTCCACCCTGCGGGCCCAGGCGACCGCTTCCAGCCCCGTCGGCACCCGCCCGCCGTTGATGTGGACTTCCCAACGAAGTGCGGAGTGCGGAGTGCGGAGTGCGGAATGGGAATACCCTGCATCCACTCCGCATTCCGCATTCCGCATTCCACATTCGCCCGCCGGCACCCTCTTGGGATCGATATTCACCACAATGCACTGGCTGCCGAATCGCCGGGCGGCTTCGCGGACGAATTCGGGGTTCTTGCAGGCGGCCGAGTTGATCGAAACCTTGTCGCTGCCGGCGTTCAGCAGGGCCCGGATGTCTTCGATCGTGCGGATGCCGCCGCCGACCGTC
>JAKEHX010000043.1 GCA_022614795.1 Planctomycetaceae bacterium
CTCCTTGGCTTGGTCTGTTGACACAAACCATTCTGAGGAACCCTCTTGCGTTCACCTATGCTGATCTAGCCGGACTTGGAACTACTGAAATTGCAAATTGGGCATTGCAAATTGCAAAACGGGGACACGTTTCATCAATTTGCATTTTGCAATGGTCAATTTTCAATTTGCAATCCGTGGGTCCACTCGCGGCGTTGGGTTGCCCCACTACTTCAATCTGATCGTGACGAGCATCAGGTCCGCTCTGGCGATGGCGGCAGTTTTATCATTGGCCGCGGGCATCCGTGCCGAGGACTGGCCTCGCTGGCGCGGCCCGCGCGGCGACGGCACCTGGCAAGCGCCGGCGATCGCGCCGAAGTTTCCAGAGGGCGGGCCGCCGGTCGTCTGGCAAGCGCCGATCGGGCCCGGCTTTTCGGGCATCGCGGTGGCCGACGGCCGCGTCTTTACGATGGACCGCCCGCCAGGCGCGGCTGCGCTGGGCTTTCGCAGGTCGGCCCTTCGGGCCACAGGCGCCAGCGGAAATGCCTCTCTTCAACGCGGAGCTTTTGTGCAAACGGACGGCCCATTGGGCTGGCGGAATCTTACGTCTCACTCCTCTAAAGGCGCGGCCGCCGCTTTGCCATCCGGCTGCGGCAGCTTGTTTTCGCCGCCATAGAACTTGAGTCCGATGATCCCGACGATTACCAGCGCCAAGCAGCCCAGCCGGGCGGGGTTTGCGCTTTCGGCAAACAGCACGATGCCCAGAATTGCGGTGCCAATCGCCCCGATGCCGGTCCAGATCGCGTAGCCGGTGCCGATGGGAATTGGCGAAGTCTTGGGGTTCACGGCCTGGGCCAGGGCGAAGAAGCTGCCGATCATCAGCACCACGGTGATGACCGTGGGCCAAAGCCGCGTGAAGCCTTCGGTGTACTTGAGGCCGATCGCCCAGGCGACTTCGAGCAATCCCGCGACGAGCAGATAGATCCAAGCCATTACGGTCGTTCTCCCCGTAGCGGAAGTCGCCAGACTTCCGACAGTCTGCGCTCGCCCACGGAACTCTGGCGAGTTCCGCTACGTGTTCCAAGCCATTACGGTCGTTCTCCGAGTGCGAGGCGCCGCTGGAAGCTGTCGATGGTCGCGGGCAGGTCGGCCAGCGTCGGCAGCCAGTCGCTGGCGCAGGTGTGCAGCAGCTTGCGGACGACGTTTTGCTGCCGCTCATCCTGCTCGGCGGGCGAGAGCGACAGCCACTCATTGAGCGTCAGGCCGATCTCGTTGCCGCTCGCGATCACCCCCACGCTCCAGCAACCGGCATTGCGCCCCTCTTCAATGTCGGCTGCCGTGTCGCCCACTTTGAGCACGCGCCAGGGCGGAAATACGTCCAGCTCCTGCATCAGGCGATAGATCATCCACGGCGCGGGACGGCCTGACGGCGTGTCGTCGGCTGCGACGTGGGCATCGAAGGCCAGCCCCTCGATCCCCAAGAGGTCCCAAATTTGCTCGGCCGTCTGCCGCGGATAGCTGGTTGTCGTGCCCAGCTTGATGCCCCGCCGCTTCAGCTCCTCCACGCAGGCGGCGAGTGCCGGCACGAGGCCACAGTAACGCGAGACGAACTCGGTCTGAAGCTCCACGAGGTCATCCGCGAAGTGCAGCGCATCGGCTTCGTTCCAGCGGCGGCCATGTACGATCTGGAACTGCTCGCCGACCGCCGGCATCTCGAGAAGCGACCGCACGTGCTCGTAATTCGGCAGTCCCAGGGACGACCGGACTTGCTGCATGGTCAGCATAATCCGCTGCCTGGAAAACGCCTCGAGCATCGCCCCGACTGGCGCCTGGCAGCCGAAATCGACCGCGGTGCCGTCGAGGTCGAAGACGACGAGCTTGATTTGGTGGTTGGCGGACATGTGCGGGGGTCGGGAGTCTTTCGCGGGGAAGATCAAGACATCATGTATAACCTCCATCCGCGAAAGACTCCCGACCCCTTGGCGCGGATTGGCGAGCCAGGCCACACGTCAGGTAGAATAGGGCTGATGAGCGCGGAAACGGTTTCACTCGCGAAAACGCCCGACGCCACGTCGAACGTCATGAGCTATCCGCACCCTAGCCGCCGCGATCTCCTCTATGGCCTGGGCCTGACGCTGGGCAGCGCCGCGCTTAGCTCGCTGCTCAAGGCGGATGAGAAGCCAAACGCCGCTACCTCGCCGCTGGCCCCCAAGACGCCCCACCACCCGGCCAAGGCCAAGGCTTGCATTTCGCTGTTCATGGAAGGGGGACCGAGCCACATCGACACATTCGATCCCAAGCCGAAGCTCGCCGAGCTTCACATGACCGAGTTTCAGCGGCAGGACAAGTTTGCGTCGCAGATGGCCAGCGGCAAGCGGTACTACGTGCAAAGTCCGTTCGCCTTCCGGCAGGTGGGCCAGGCGGGGCTGGCGCTGTGCGAGCAGTTCGAGCACCTGGCCGGCGTGGCGGACGAACTATGTGTCTATCGCGGCTTGCAAGTCGATTCGGTCGATCACCCGACCGCCTGCTACCAGATGAACACGGGCAACCGGTTCGGCGGCGATCCGGCCGTCGGTGCCTGGACGACCTATGGCCTGGGCTCCGAGAACCAGAACCTGCCGGCGTTCGTCGTGCTGCCCGAGGGGGCCTATCCGCAGGGGGGCGCGGCCAACTGGGCCAGCGGCTTCCTCCCGGCTCATTTTCAAGGGACCCCGCTCCGCGAGCACGGCTCTCCGATTCTCGACCTGGCGCCGGCTTATGGCGTGAAGCGCGAAGCGCAGCGGGCCAACCTCGATCTGCTGGCGGAACTGAACGCAGCCGACGCCGCCCGCAATCCGCACCACGGCGAGGTCGCCGCGCGGATGGCCGCGTACGAGCTGGCGTTTCGGATGCAGGCCGAAGTGCCGGGGATCATCGACCTCTCGAAAGAAGACCAGCGGACGCTCGACCTCTATGGCATCGGCCGGGAAGCGACCGACAGCTTCGGCCGCCGCTGCCTCTTGGCCCGCAAGCTGGTGCAGGCGGGCGTCCGTTTCGTCCAGCTCTTCGAAGGGGGCTGGGATTCGCACGACTATCTCGAGCGGGCCCATACCCAGCGGATCAAGACAATCGATCAGCCGATCGCCGCCTTGATCGGCGACCTCAAGCGGCTGGGCCTGTTGGAAAGCACGTTGGTCGTGTGGGGGGGCGAATTCGGCCGCTCACCCGACAACGGCATCCGCGGAGGCGGCCAGGTGGCGGGCCGCGACCACAACGCCAAGGCGATGTGCGTCTGGCTGGCCGGCGGCGGCGTGAAGGCCGGCCATGTCGTCGGAGCGACGGACGAGCTTGGCGCGTCCGCCGTTGAAGCGGTCCATCACGTGCGTGATTTCCACGTGACGCTCTTGCACCTGTTGGGCCTGGCCGACAACAAGCTGACGTTCTTCCATGAAGGCCGCTTCAAGCAGCTCAGCCAAACGGGCGGGCAAGTGATTCGGGAATTGCTCGCGTGAGCTTTATTATCCGTTGAGGGCCATTCATGGCCCTTTGGCTGTGTAGGCCCGCCGTTTACGGCGGGTTGACGAGCCGCCCATCACCCTGTTTCGTTTTCGGCTTGCCCGCCGCAGAGCGGCGGGC
>JAKEHX010000431.1 GCA_022614795.1 Planctomycetaceae bacterium
GGGCCTGATCGGCCGCGGCCACTTGCGACCGGCGCTGGCGGGCAGCGAGGGCGTTGCGCTGGGCCTGCACGCCGTCGGCCAGGCGGCGGACCGAGAACAAATCGGACTCCAGCCGCGATGCCGAGAGCGACAGGCGGTCGATCTCGATCTGCAACGTCAGCCGGCGGTTTGGATCCATCTCGCCCGCCAAGAGCGCCTGGAGCCGGCTGATCTCGGACTCGTAGGCGAACAGGTCGCGGTTCAGCGCACGTGCACGAGTATCGAGCCGCGCCAGCTCCTGAACGAGCGGCTGGTCGTCCTTGGCGATCTCGGCCAGTTCATCACGGAGGTCTGCCTGCAACTTGTCCTTGCGGCCGTCGAGTTCCTTGACCCGTCCGGCGATTGCCTCCTTTTCGGATTCCAGCTCCTTCAGGGTCTTTTCGCGAGCGGCGGCCGCCTCGTCGATGACCCGCTTGCGCTCGTCGTCTTTGTCGCCGGTGAGATCGAGAAACCGCGCCACGACGCCGTCGCGGGCCTGTTCGAATTTCGCCCGGCGCGGCTCGGTGATCCGCTCCAAAATCGTCCGCTCCTGCGACTTTCGCTCCTCTTGATTGACGCTTTCGGCAACCGGACCGCCCAGGAAGCCAAAGACGCGCCCCAGGAAGGCGTGCATATCGTCGTGGACTGCCAGCTCGTCCTCGGCGCGCGGCGGATCGTCGGCAAGCTGCTGGCTGAGCTTGTCGGCGGCGAGCATTGAGGCGGAGTAGTTCTTGAGTACGACCGCAATCCAGATTTTGGCCCGCTGCCCGGTCAGGTGGGCCGGATCCTTGGCCAGCAGCTCGTCGGCCCGAGCGGCGGCATCGTCGTAGCGCCGCTGCGCCAGCAGCACGAGCAGCGATGCTTCCAGGGACGCGGGCGTTGGTCCCGCCAGTCGGCGGACCTCGTCGTACTGAGCATCGCCGGCAATACGGACTTTGGGCGTCGTACCCCAACCTACATCGAGCAGCTTGGCAATTGCTTCGCGGCTGGCCGGCTCGTCCGCATTGGCAACTGGCAACGCCAGCGCGGTTATGAACAATGAGCCGGCCAAGAGCGTCCTGGCCCACGTAGCGAACATTGAGAACTCCTCACCGGACCAATCGCGGCGGCGACCCCTGACTTATAGCCGGCGCGGATTCCAGCGATTCATGGTATCGGGGGGTCGCCAGAAGGGCAAGCTTTTGCCCGTGGTCCGCTCGCTCCGCGAGCGGAATTCCTCTCGCGGAGCGAGAGGACCACACAATCCGCTCTATAGCTCGCTCAAGGCCGCGATGGCCGCGTCAATCTCAGCTTCCGTCGTAAAATGCCCAATGCTCAGCCGCAGGGTTCCCGCCGGCACCGTGCCCAGAGCCTGGTGCATCCGGGGGGCGCAGTGAATGCCCGCACGCGTTTGGATCGACCACTGAGCATCGAGCAGCGACGCCAGCTCGCGCGGGTCATAACCCGCGACGTTCAGACTGACCACGCCCACGCGCTCGGCCAGGTTGCGCGAACCATACAGCGTTACGGCCGGCAAGCCCGCCAGGCCGTCCAGCAGGCGCGCCGTTAGCTGGCTCTGGTGCTCGCGACAGCGATCGATCCCAGCGTCCAAGAGGTGAGTGACGCCCGCTTCCAGACCGACAATCCCCGGCACATTGAGATTGCCGGATTCGTAACGGTCGGGGAGCGACGAAGGCTGCACATCCTCGTCGCTGCGCGTGCCGGTGCCCCCCTGCCGCAGCGGCAGCAATCGCTGTTCGATTCCCGGCGACAGGTACAGGACGCCCGTCCCCAAAGGCCCTAAGAGACCTTTGTGCCCAGGCGCGGCCAAGAGATCGCAGCCCAGCTCGTTCACATCGATGGGCAGGTAGCCGAGCGACTGGGCGGCATCGACCAGCAAGCTGGCGCCGTGCTGCTTGGCGATTTGCCCAATCTCGGCGATGGGCTGAATCGAGCCGGTGACGTTTGAGGCGTGAAGGATTGCCACCAGCTTCGTTTGCCGCGTGATTGCCCGGCGGACTTCGTCAGGATCGACGATGCCCGCCGCGTCACAAGGGACGTACGCCGTGGCCACACCGCGATGTTCGGCCAGGAACCGCAGCGGCCGCAGCACCGAGTTGTGTTCGCAGACGCTCGTCACTACGTGATCGCCCGGCTGGAGCAGGCCGTGCAGCGCCATGTTCAGCGAGTCGCTTCCATTGAGCGTGAAGACGATCCGCTTGGGATCGGCTGCTGCGATGAGCCGGGCGACTTTCTGGCGGCAGGCGGCGACGATCCGCTCGGTCTGGGCAGCCTCGGCATAGCTGCTGCGGCCGGCCGGCGCGCCCAGTCGCCTTTGGTAGTCGTCCACGGCCCGATAAACCGCTTCGGGCTTGGGCCAACTGGTGGCGGCGTTGTCGAGGTAGACGCGGGCGGGAGCCATAGCCTCATCTTCGGTCGCGCGAGCCGAACGTGCAATCGCGGCAATGGAGGCAGCCGGCCTACATCCTCGACCATGCCCGACCTTCGGCCAACTCGCCCATCGGCGGCGGAAAGCGGCCGGGATGCAGCAGCGCTGCCAGCAGCTCCAGACTCTCGACCAGCCTCGGACCGCTGCGATTGAGATAGGCATTGCCGTCGAGCACGTACGCCCGGCCGCTCGCAACTGCGGCAAGGCTGGCAAAGCCTGGCAGGCTGCGAAGCTGCTCGGCTTCTAGCCGCGAGCGAGCCAGGTCAAAGCCGCAAGGAGCCACGAAAAGCACATCGGGATCCAGCGCTTGAATGTCCGCCCATTGGACGTAGCCGCTGTGCTCGCCGGCCGTCGCCAGACCCGGCATTCCACCCGCCAACTCAATCAGCTCGGGAGTCCAATTGCCGGCGGCCATCAGCGGGGCGACCCACTCGATGCACACGACCCCCGGCCGGGTGTTGTCGGGCAGCTCGCTCGTCACGCGAGTCACGGCACCGATCCGGGCGCGACGTTGGCCGACGAATTGTTCCGCCCGCTCGTGGGCGCCGCATGTCTGGCCGATTCTAAAAACGTCGCTCAGCACGTCGTCCAGGGACTCTGGATTGAGCGCCAGCACCCGCGTGCGGCGCAGCTCCGGCCGCGAGCGGACAAGCTCTTGGACATCAGCCAGCCGAACCGCGCAAACGTCGCATTGGGCCTGCGTGACGATCAATTCGGGGGCCAATCGGCAGAGGAGCTCCGCATCGATTTCGTACAGCGGCTGGCCCGCTTGCAATACGTGCTTGACCTGCTCGTCGATCTGGCTGCTGGCCAGGCGAGAGTCGATGCATGAGCGCGTCGCCCGCGGGAGACCGTCCACGGCTGGCGGATAGTCGCACTCGTGGCTTACGGCGAGAACCTGTTCTCCCAGTCCAAGAGCGAACAGGATCTCGGTGCCGCTGGAGATAAGCGAGACAACGCGAAGCCCGCCGCCAGAATCACTGCGCATGCCGCATTGTACTCGCTGCTACGGCTTGGGCCCTTCGCCCGGCTTGTCCGTAGCAGGGTTCTTGGCGTCCGATTTAGCATCAGCTGCGGGCGGTTCGCTCGGTTTTTTACCCGGTTCCGGATCAGGCGTCTTCCCGTCGGGCTTGGGTTCGAGCGGCTTGGATTCGAGCGGCTGGGGCGAATCGCCCGTGGCACTTTGGATCAATCGCACTTCATCGCGCAGTTTCATCCCCTCGTGATGCCGGCCGAGCAGGTCATTCAGGACGAAGTCGGCCGGAAACCGCTCGTCGAGCTGATTGAGCAGATCGCGGTAACGCCCGATCGATTCAATCAGGTCCTGGGCTTCGGCATTGTCCATGAGCGCCGCGTGGTCCTTGAAGATCTGGGCCCAGGCAAGCCAGGCCTCTTCGTACATTTGCCGCGCCTCGGCAAATTTTTCGCCGGCGGCAAAGAGCTTGTCCGCCTCGTAGACATTGCGGCGAGCGTCGAGAGCCAATTTGGTCCGCTCGGCGTCGCACCGCGTCCGCCAATACTCGAAATTGACTATCTGCCGATTGCGGGCGATGCTGCCGGCCACCGCTTCGTCATTGTCCAGCTGTTCGAGCAGGGTGCGGATTTCGGGACGAGCATCGCGCGGGGCACGATCGAAGACCTCACGATCGCGCACCACGATCTCCATCTCCGCCTGGTAGGCCAGCTGCATTTCTTCGGGTGTTCGCTTGTCGGCCGGCTTCTCGCGTGCCGCGCGCATCGCGTCCGAGAGCCTGGCCGTCTTCTCGTTGGTGATTTCTTCGCGCACGCCCGGCGCCAGAAGGTCGATCTGGTCGCGGAGCTGTTTGATCCGGTCCCGCCGCTCCTCGAGCTCGTTCAGGCGGAACATGAATCCTTCGGTGGCCGGGAGCTCGCGATCGCCATAGGCGCGCCAGTCGTCGGCCGCACGCTGCCAGGAGATTTGCGACAGCTCGCCAAAATATCCGTCCTTCTGCGTCGCTGCGGAGCCATTGATGAGCGACATCGGCCCGCCGCTATAGAACAACAGCGGCGATTTGCCCCGAATCGGACGGTTCGAAGACGTGACCGCGTCCACGGCCCGATTGAACCACAGCCGGGCGACGAGCCAATTGTCTGGCCGGCGCTCTTCCCTGCCTGTCTCGAGGCTCCGGTATGGGCTGATGGCTTGTTCCTGGTCGACTTCGACGCCGTTGCGCCGGAAGAGTTCGTGCAGGTCCTTGTCGGTTCTGAACATCCGCCGGAACTGCTTCTGCTCGTCGGAGCGGCCCATCTTCTGGCCGGTAAACCAGCCGACCTGGTTCAAGAGGCCCGGCTCCTGGCGGTTGTAGTGCGTGCCGAGAATCAGAAAGTCGATCCCCTTCTTCACCCACTGATAGCGCATGCGGTAGTCGTCGAACTCGACCGAGACGTTGTACGACAGGTTATGGGCCTGAAAGTCCCAGACTTCCAGGAAGTTCGGCTGGAGGCGGATGATCTGCTGGACCGTCAGCTCGAGCTTGTCCCAATCTTCGACCTTCTTGTGGTGGATGGCATAGAGCCAGAGGATGTTGGTCGCGACGCCGCGCAGGCCAAGCGTCGCCAGCTTCATCGTCTCACTGGCCGGATCGATCTCGCCCAGCTCGGCCTGCGACAGGTCGTACTGCACCCGCAGCTGCGAAAGCTTGCCCCCCGGCGAACCGCCGGCGGGATTGTTGGGATCGACGGTCGCCGGCTGGCTGAGCGCGGCCAGCGGCAAAAGGAGCAGGGCAATTGCCGCGATATAGGCGACTTTGCGGACGAACGAAGCGTTTCGGCTCATGCCGCGATCTCCCGCGTCTTAAGACAGAAATATCCGACGATCGTGACGACAACAAAATAGACGGCTGCCATGAAGACTTGCTGGGCGACGAGGTCGGGAAAGATCGAAAAGCCGTCGGCGACGAACTTGGCCGTGTCAAACTGCGTGAAATCGGGCATCACATAAGTTGCCGCTTGCAACACGTGCATTAGGATTTGATCGAAAAACTTGAGTACTTTCAGCACCACGGCGTTCAATTCCAGATCGACCATCACGTTCTGCTGCGTGACGATCCGCAGGATCGA
>JAKEHX010000432.1 GCA_022614795.1 Planctomycetaceae bacterium
AAGATCGGCTTCTATGCGATCGAAGGAAAGGTATTGCCGCTCGCGCAGGCGATCCGCAGTGCCTCGGGTCTGCCGGCCGACATTCTGCGTCTGCCCGAGCGCGGGTACTTAAAGCCCGGCTATTTCGCGGATGTCGTCGTGTTTGATCCCGCGACTTTCCGCGACAAGGCGACCTTCAAAGAGCCGCTGCAGTGGTCCACGGGCGTGAAGCTGCTGCTCGTCAACGGGCAAGTCGCGGTCGAGGACGGCCAGCCGACCGATAAGCTGGCAGGGCGGGCGATTCGGCATCAACCTTCCAAAGCCGCGACCAGCGGCCGGGATGAGTAACTGATAACGCAAAATCAAGCAGCGACAATCACGGCGGCGACACAGCGCGGATTGACTTAACGCAGAGGCGCGGAGGCGCAGAGCTCGCAGAGAGGCAGGAGAGAGAGGTGAACGCCACGCACTTACTTCCTTCTTTCCCTCGCTTCTTTTCTTCCTCTCTGCGCCCTCTGCGCTCCTCCGCGGCTCTGCGTTAAATCAATCCGGTCCGCCCCACCGGAAACTCAAGGCTTCGTCTCGTCAGGCCGAGCCGCCTCGTCGCCCGCCCCCGCCTCATCGGGGTTTCGCTCGACCGGCACGGAGTACGTCTCGCGCAGCCATCGCCCCAGGTCGATCTGCCGGCAGCGCTCGGAACAAAACGGCATGGCCGGACTCTGGGCCGGGTCGAATTGCTTCTCGCAAATCGGGCAGCGAATCGTCGCCATGGCCAACTTCACTTCGAAACCTTCTGGTCCAAATGCCCGCTCTTGCCGATCGCCCACAGAAGCCGCAGGCCCACCAGCAGGCTGACCGTGCATCCCACCAGGCCCAACACCGAGACATTGTGCAGCCCGAACCAGAGCGGCTCTTTCTGCGTGAACAGCACCGGCGGCACGTCGTAGCTGAGCATCAGCGACGAACCCACAAAGAGGGCACTCGCCAGCATGCCCAGCACCAGCCGGTTGACGCTTGGACCCAAGCCGCGGTGGTCCAGGTGGACGTCGAACTTGCCCGACTGCACCTGCTCGAGAATCTGAATCACTCGTTGCGGCAGCACCTCGACGAGCTGCTCCAGCTCCATGTAGAGCCGCCGCAGCTTGCGGGCAGCCCGCGCCGGCGACAAGCGGCTCAGCAGCACTTTGCGGTGGAAGGGCTGCATCACCTCCATCAGGCTGAAATGCGGGCTGAGCAGCTTCGACGTCCCCTCGAGCGTAATCAGCGTTTTGATCAGCATCGCGACCTGCGCGGGCAGCATGATCCGGTGCCGCCGCACGATCTGGGTGATGTCGGTCAGGGCCCCGCCGACGTTGAACTGGTCGAGCGCCTGGGTCGCATAATGGCCGACAAATTCAGCCACGTCGTTCGACAGGCTGCTTTCGTCGAGTTGCGGCGGCGCCTGGCCGATCCGCTTGATGATCCGCACGAGCAGCGGCACATCGTGCTGCACGATCGCCATCAGCATGTCTTCGATGTCCTCCCGCATCCGCTCGTCGATGCGGCCCACCATGCCGAAATCCAACAGGCCAATCACGTTGCCCGGCAAGAGCACGATGTTCCCCGGATGCGGGTCGGCGTGGAAAAAGCCGTGCGTGAAGATCATCTGCATATAGAGCGACGCGCCGCGGCGGGCGACCTCTTCGCGGTCAATGCCGGCCGCCTCCAAGAGCCCCGATTCGGCGACCGGAATTCCCTCGATCAGGTCCATCGTCAAGACGCGCGGCGTGGAAAGCTCGGTGTGCGCCTTGGGAATGCAAATCGTGGCGTCTTCCTTGAACAGCGACGCGAACTGATGCAGGTTCCGCTCTTCGCGGCCGAAATCGAGCTCCCGCCGCAGCGACCGGCCCATCTCGCCCACATTAGCCACCGGGCGGTAAGGCTTGAAGTCGGAAATCTGTTCGGCAAGCTGCGCCAGCCCCCCGAGCACTTCCAGGTCTTCATTGACCTTCGTCTCGATGCCGGCATGCTGGACCTTCACCACGACCCGCTCACCGCTCTTCAGCCGGGCCCGATGGACCTGGCCGATCGAGGCGGACGCGACAGCCACAAGATCGAACTCGCCGTACAGCTCTTCCAGCGACTGGCCCAGTTCCGTTTCGACTACCCTGCGTACGGTTTCGGGCGGATCGACGGGTGCTGACGACTGAAGCTGCTTCAGTTCATCGGCCAGCTCTTTTCCCACAACGTCCGGTCGCGTACTGAGAAGCTGCCCCAGCTTGATGAACGTCGGCCCCAGCTCCGACAGCGTCAACCGAATCCGGGCTTCGCGCGTCAATCGGGCCAGCACTTCGCCATCGGGCGCTTTCAGGCGGTCCTTGACGAACTCGATGTTCGTCTGAGACAGCCAGTCGGCCAGGCCATATTTGCTCAGCACCGAGAGGATTTCGGTCCAGCGTTTGACGTTGCGGTAGATCGACGGAATCGAGCGGACTTTGATCATGGCTTTTGATTTTAGTCCGAGCGGGCGGGTGAGTGGTGAGGATGTGAGTGGTGAGTGGTGAGTAGGTGAGTGTGAGTAGGTGAGTAGGTGAGTGGTGAGTAGGTGAGTGGTGAGTAGGTGAGTGGTGAGTGGTGCAAGTTGCTGCCAACACGGAGTACTGAGTACAAGTTAGCCGGCAACCGACCTCCGACCTCCGACCTTCGACCACTGACCACTGACCACTCACCACTCACCACTGGCTACTGACCACTGACATCCAACCTCTGCTATGCTGGACGCACTTATCGGAGATTCTCTCATGCGTACCTGGCGCGGTTCGCATTATCCCCGCGGCGCGACGTTCGACGGCTCGGGGGTCAACTTTGCCCTCTTCTCGGAGCACGCCACGGCGGTCGAGCTGTGCCTGTTCGATGATCCGGGGGACGCCAAGGAAAGCCAGCGGATTCCGCTGTCCGAACGGACGTACCACGTCTTTCACGGCTACTTTCCGGACCTGAAGCCGGGGCAGGTGTATGGCTTTCGGGTCCACGGGCCTTACGAGCCGGAGGCGGGACACCGGTTCAACGCGAACAAGCTGCTGCTCGATCCGTACGCCAAGGCGATTGCCCGCGAATTGGCGTGGGACGACTCGCTGTTTGCGTACAAGGTGGGGGGCGGCGGGGCCGACATGGATCTGGACGAGCGGGACAGCGCGGCGTTCGCTCCGCTGGCGCAGGTCGTCGATACGGCGTTCACCTGGGGAGACGACCGTCCGCCGAAGACGCCGTGGGAGCGGACGGTGATCTATGAGCTGCACGTCAAGGGCTTTACGAAACTGATGCCGGGGGTGCCGGAGGAGCTGCGCGGCACCTACGCCGGCCTGGCCAGCGAGGCGGCGATCGACTATTTGACCGATCTGGGGGTCTCGGCGATCGAGCTGTTGCCGATCCAGTACCACATCGACGAGCGGTTCCTGGTCGATCAGGGGCGGGTGAATTACTGGGGCTACAACACGCTCGGCTTCTTCGCCCCCAGCCCGCGCTATTGTTCCGAAACCGACCCACAGAAGCAGCTCAATGAGTTCAAGTCGATGGTCCGGGCCCTGCATGCGGCCGGGATCGAGGTGATTCTGGACGTGGTCTATAACCACACGGCCGAAGGGAACCACCTGGGGCCGACCCTGTCGTGGAAGGGGATCGACAACCACAGCTATTATCACCTCAGCCCGGAGAACGCCCGCTACTACATGGACTTCACGGGCTGCGGCAATACGCCCAACACCCGCAACCCGCGCGTGCTGCAGCTGATGATGGACAGCCTCCGCTACTGGGTCAGCGAGATGCACGTCGATGGTTTTCGGTTCGACCTGGCCGCGACGCTGGGCCGCGATTTCCGCGAGGTCGATCACCGCAACGCCTTCTTCAACATCATCCACCAGGACCCGGTGCTGTCGCAGGTGAAGCTGATTGCCGAGCCGTGGGATGTCGGCCCCGGCGGGTATCAGGTCGGGCAGTTTCCCGTGATCTGGACCGAGTGGAACGGCCGCTACCGGGACGCCGTCCGCCGGTTCTGGAAGGGGGACGGCGGCCTGACCAACGAATTCGCCACGCGGCTGGCGGGGAGCTCGGACCTGTATCAGGACGATGGCCGCCGGCCCAGCGCCAGCATCAACTTCATCACCTGCCACGACGGGTTCTCGCTGCACGACCTGGTGAGCTACGACGGGAAGCACAATGAGGCCAATGGCGAGAACAATCGCGACGGGGCCAACGACAACAACAGTTGGAACTGCGGGGCCGAGGGGCCGACCGATGACCAGCAGATCATCGAGCTCCGCGAGCGGCAGAAGCGGAACTTTCTGGCCACGCTGCTCCTGTCGCAGGGGGTGCCGATGCTGCTGGCCGGCGACGAGATCAGCCATTCGCAGATGGGGAACAACAACTGCTATTCGCAGGACAACGAGCTGTCGTGGCTCAACTGGGAGCTGATTCCGGCCAAGGAGGAAATGCTCGCCTTCGTCCGCAAGCTCATTACAATCCGCCGCAGCCAGCCCACCCTCCAGCGCCGCCGCTTCTTTCACGGCCAGCCGATTTTTGGCACGAACGTCAAGGACATCTACTGGCTCGACAACCAGTTCCGCGAGATGACCGCTGAAGCGTGGCACGCGGGCTTTGCGAAGGCCTTGGGGGTGGTCCTGATCGGCCACGATCACGAGACCGATGAGCGGGGCAATCCGATCGAGGGGGACAACTTGATGTTGCTTCTCAATGCCCACTGGGAGCCGATCGAGTTCAACTTCCCGCGGGTCGAGAGCATCGTCGATAACTTTGAGCGGCTGTTCGACACGGCCGATCCGGCCGGCGGCCCGGAGCTGGTCGATATCGCCAAAAAATACGTGATGCAGGGGCGCTCGACCGCCCTCTTCCGCTGGACGATGGTCGGGCGGGGGGCGGGGAATTGAGTAATCGGTGCGCACAAGGGGCAGTGGAGCGAACGCCCGCTACGTGCTGACCAGATCCAAGGGGCTGCTCACGGCCAGCGTTCCCAGGTTCGCCACGTGCGTATAGATCATCGTCGTCTCCACCTGCTCAGTGGAGCGCGCAAAGTGCTGCTGGCGGCACGCCGCATGGACCTCGGCAAGTAATTTCATGATTGAGCTTGGCGCGCTTGAATTGCCTGAGACGCTGCCCGAGAACGGTTAGCACAACCCATTGGCCCGTCACAGTTTGACCGTTGACTTGTCCAATCGCAGTCCCCAGAATATCGCGAGTGTTTGCGAGGTAATCAATAGTTCGGCCACAGGAGGATGTCATGGATGCGCGTTCCGCCTTGGGTCTCACCCTCGCAGTCGTTTTGTCCGCTCCGTCCGGCCACGCTCTGGCCCAAGACGACGGGAACTACTCCCTTGGCGGTCCCGCCTTGGCCGTCGGTGATCCGGCACCCAAACTCGCGGTTCAGGAGTTCGTTCGCGGGTCCGCCGTCACGGAGTTCGAGCGGGGGACGGTCTACGTCGTCGAGTTCTGGAAGATCGGGTGCCCGCCGTGCCGGGCCGCAATCCCGCACCTGAACGAACTCCAGAAGAAATACCCCGCAGTAGTCTTCATCAGCGTCGGGGTCATTTCTTCGACGGCCGACAACATCGCGTACGTGAAGCGGACCGGCGACCAGATGAAGTACCGGGTCGCTGTCGATCGCGTGCCGCCGGGCAAAGACGCGATCACATGCGGGGCGATGGTCCAGGGGTGGCTGGAACCGGCCGGCGAAGAGGGCGTGCCGACCTCGTTCGTCGTGGACGGTAGCGGCCGCATCGCCTGGATCGGCCACCCGACGGAACTGGATGGAGCCAAGTCTGGTCGGCCCCTCCGCGAGATTGTCGCCGGAACATGGGATCTCAAGACCGCGGCCGCCAAGTTCGCCGAGTCCCGCGGTGCGGACGCCCGCCGGCGGATCGACCAACTCCCCAAGACCGAGCGCGACGCGGTCCACGCGCTTCATAAGCGCGCCGGCCGGGTCGAGGTAGTCGTCCGCGGGAATACCGTGACCTGGGTGCGGTTCGACCCGCGCCAGGTCACCGATGCGGTGATCGCGGACCTGGCGAACGACCTCCGCAAGCTGAACGAGCTTCGGCGTTTGGACCTCTGCGGTGCCGACATCTCCGACGCGGGGCTCAAGGCGCTTCGGGAACTGACGACCGTCACCGATCTGGACATCGGTTACACCCGCGTGACGGACGCGGGTCTGGCGCACCTTCGGGGTTGGAACGACCTCGGGATGCTGAACCTCA
>JAKEHX010000433.1 GCA_022614795.1 Planctomycetaceae bacterium
CTATGAAGAGGAAGCGCGGCGCGTGGCCGCCCGCTTCGAGGAGGCGGTCCAGATGGCGGAAGGTGCTTTCCTGGAGGAGCTATCGAAGCTCGTCAATCATCTGGGGGAGCGGCTTACCGGCAGCGACGACGGCAAGCCCAAGATCTTTCGCGATTCGGCGGTCGACAACCTGATGGAGTTCTTCCAGCGATTTCGCCGTCTGAACGTTCGCTCCAACGAGGAGCTCGACGAGCTGGTCGACCAGGTGCAGTGTGTCATCCGCGGAGTCCGGCCCCAGCAGCTGCGCGATAGCGCCGGCTTGCGCGAGCGGGTAACGGAAAAACTGTCGGGCGTCCAGTCGCTGGTGGATGGCCTGCTCGTCGATCGTCCCCGCCGCCGGCTCCTCCGGCAGCCGAAATGAGCCAGTTCCATGCAGCTCGTCATCTCAACCGACGGCACCGCTCGGTGCCTGTATAGCGAAGCCATCGACCTGCATCTGCTAGGCACGCTGGATATCCGCCGCGGATCTCATGTCGAGCCGATCGCGAGCGGCCGGTGGTGCGTCGACCTCAGCCCGGTGGGCGGACCGCTGCTGGTGGGCTTTTCCAGCCGCAGCCAGGCACTCGCCGCCGAAGAGGCCTGGCTACTGGCCCATTGGCTGGCGCGCTAGAGCTCGCCCGGTTTTCGCCCGACTCCTAGCCGGGCCCCGGTTTTCCAGCCGCCCGTTGGGCTGGAGGCCGGGGCTTTCTTTGTTTCTTGACCCCTTTGGAGCATTCCATGACTCAGAACGACCTTTATCGCAGCCTGTCCCGCGCTACGGGCGAATCGGTGCGCACGATTCGCAAACTCGGCTTCTCGTCCTTCGACCCCAGCATGCCGGCCATTGAATTCGATGGCGTCGATCCGGCGCCCCAGATCGTCGACTGGGATCAGCTGGAGCTCGACCGGATCGCCCTCTCGATTCAGGCCTGAGCCGGCGATGAACGTGTTTCTTCGAAAAGCGCTCCGTAGGCGCGCTTGGAAGGTCGTGAATCATCGCTTCGGGCGAGTTCTGCCTGGCACGCGGCCTCGCAGCAACCTCCATGGCGGCCAGCGACGCGGACGCCGCAGGCTGCGATTTGCCAGGGCGCCGCCGAGGCGGCGCCGATCCAGTGGCCGCGGCTGACTGTCGTGGCATTTTTGTTCGCTTCTATCTTCAATCAGTAAAGGCTCTCTATGAAAGTTTTGGTGATCAATAACGACGGCGGCGGCTTCGCCGACTACGTCGAAGTTCCCGAGGGAACAACCGTTCGCGACATGTTTCAGCGCGAGGTGCGCTCCGGCAAGCCGGACGGCTACCTGATCCGCGTCAACCGTCAGCCTGTCCCGTCGGACCAGGTCCTGCGAGAAGGGGACCGGATCAGCTTCACGCCGATCAAGGTCGAGGGCGCGCGGTAGTCCACCATACCCATTGGCTGTCAAGCCGGGAGCGGCCCCGGTGGCCACTCCCGGCAGGAGGAAGGACCATGCGTCAAGTCAATCCCTTGCAGCGGCAGGCGATCCGCGCCGCGCTAAGCATCCACGACCACCTGGCCGGCACGGGCCGGATGAACGGCCTGGTGAAGCTTCCCAGCCCGCTGTGGGAGGATACCCAGGCCGTCGTCAGCCGCCTGGAATTCTCGCTTGCACGTGGCTGGCGTGCGGCCAGCGACAGTCTTCTTGCCGACCTGGACGGCTCCCTGCGTCGCCTGCGCTCCGAGCTCGACACATGTCATGCCAACCTGCCGCGCGCCACGGTCGCCAGCAAACTCGCGCCGCCCGGTGAGACGGTGGCCGACATCCTGGCCCTGGACGATGAATTCGACGGGCTGACGATCGACCTCCAGGAAAAACTCATTCAGGTCCAGACGGACCCGATCGTCCTGGAGGACACGGCCCTGGGCAGCTTCCGGATCGTGCTCCGGTGGGAGCAGATTGGGAGGCATCGGGCCTATGAAGTGGTCGCGGATACTCCGTGCTGCCCGGAGCATGACGACGACGTCACCCATCCGCATGTCCGCGAGCAGCTGCTGTGCGAAGGCGAGGGCGCGGCGGCGATTCGCAGGGCATTGGCCGAGGGACGGCTGCTCGACTTCTTTACGATCGTTCGCCAGGTTCTGGAGACGTACAACGCGGGCAGCGCCTACGTGCAGCTGGACCGCTGGAATGGCGTCGCCTGCCGGGACTGCGGCTATCACATGCCGGACAACGACTACGGCACCTGCGACCGCTGCGAGGATCCGCTCTGCAGCGAGTGTTCGCTCGGCTGCCAGAAGTGCGACCGCTACATCTGCAGCGCTTGCAGCACGACCTGTGAAAAGTGCGACTGCTGCCTCTGCGAATGTTGCGTGCAGGTGGTCGCGGACACCGGCCGCTTACTCTGCCCGACCTGTTTTGACCAAGCCTTGGAGGAAGAGAACCATGATGATGCGTGTTCCGAAGAAGTCAGTCCGCCTGGCCCAGCGGCATGCCCGGCCCCAGCCGGCGCAGCCGCTGCGACTGACCCCCTATGCCTGGTTGAAGCTCCTGTACCTGCGTGACGCCGGCCCGACCGAGATTGGCGGCTTCGGGATCAGCGCGGCCAGTGATTTACTGCTTCTCGAAGACATTCAACTGGTGCGGCAGCACTGTTCGCTTGTCACGGTCCAATTCGAAGACAGCGCGGTCGCCGATTTCTTTGACGACCAGGTAGACCAAGGCCGCCATCCCGAGCGATTCGGACGCGTCTGGGTGCATACCCATCCGGGCAATTCTCCTCTTCCAAGCGGCACCGACGAGGCGACGTTCGCCCGCTGCTTTGGCGGCGCCGATTGGTCGGTCATGTTCATCCTGGCCTCCGGTGGAGAGGCCTATGTCCGGCTCCGGCTGACGGCCGGTCCAGGCGCCAGCCTGACGCTGCCGCTCGAAATCGACTTCGGCGCGAGCTGTCCCGCCAGCGATTTTGCGGCCTGGGAGCAAGAGTACCTTCGCAACGTTTTGACCGACGCGAGCTGGGAACAAGCGCCAAGTCCGGCGGCCAAAGATCGTCCGCCGGCCACTCGCGCCAGCGAGCGATTGTCGGTTATGGACGATCACTTCCTTGATCCAGCCCGCTTCGACCCCTGGGAGCAACTCCATGAACGCATCTTCTGATCGCTTCCAGCGGCAGGAGTCGCTCGCCCCTCGCGAGCGATTGGCCGAGCTGGATGTGACAGTCATCGGCGTGGGAGCGATTGGCCGCCAGCTGGCGCTGCAGCTTGCCTCCCTGGGCGTGACGAAGCTGCGGCTGGTGGATTTCGACAAGGTCGAACCGACCAACGTTACGACCCAAGGGTATCACTTCGAAGACGTTGGCAGGGCCAAGGTGGATGCAGCCGCGAGCGCCGTTTGGCAAATCGATCCGCAGATCCACGTCGAAACGGTCAACGATCGCTACCGCCCGCAGTTGGAGGTCGGTGATGCCCTGTTTTGCTGCGTCGATTCGATTGAGACCCGCGCCGCCCTTTGGCGTACGGCAGGGCGTCGGGTGAGCTTCTGGTGCGATGGCCGGATGCTCGGCGAAGTCATGCGGATTTTGACCGTTGCCGAACATCTAGGTCGGAATCATTATCCGACCACGCTGTTTGCAGCTTCCGAGGTCCAGCCGGGCAGTTGCACCTCGCGGGGGATCATATACACGGCCTGCATTGCCGCGGGGCTGATGACCCATCAGCTGACGCGCTGGCTGCGTGGATTGCCGCTCGACGCCGACTTGTCCCTCAACCTGCTGGCCAGTGAACTGGCCGTGGCAGCCGATCCGCCACCCGAATGATGGTTGCACGATCAGCGCAAAGCGGGTTTCTCGGTCGCCGGCAGGCGACCGCAGGAGCCCGCTTTTCTTTAGCTATGCCGTATGTATGCGGGCCCGGATGCCTTGGCTTCGGCCATGAGCCGCTCGCTAAACACCCGACGGGGGAAGATCGAAGGCGCACCGGCAGTTGGGACAAGTCACCGCGAGGGGTTGTACGACCTTTGGCAGCTTGAGACCTTGGGGGCAGCGCGGGCAGCGGATGACAACTGAATCTTCCATCGTGCCAAAGTCTAAAGGGGGGAGAGGGCGGTAGGGCCTGCGCTGAGGCGGCTGCACGCAGTGGCCGATCAGCCGGTGCAGCAAGTAGCCGAGCCAGGACCCGCCACAGGCCGCAAAGGTCAAGGCGGCGAGGATCCGCGTGATGTCCATTCCGGGGGGAATGCCCTCCCAGAGGGCAACGAGCAGGAGCAGTAGCGCGGCGAGAATTCCCCCGCCCCACAGAAACACCTGGGCCGACAAGCTATTCGTCGCTGTCGGCCACGTTGTCCCCATGCCTGCCTCCAGTCGGCCAAAGCTGGCACGGGAGAAGTCGGCGGCGACAACCTTGAGCCAGCTCTCCAGCTCGCTCCCGCGCTTCGGATAGGATGCTGCCTGCTT
Organism: Planctomycetaceae bacterium; assembly: GCA_022614795.1. Taxonomy (GTDB): domain Bacteria; phylum Planctomycetota; class Planctomycetia; order Pirellulales; family Pirellulaceae; genus CAYLLN01. The sequence continues at coordinate 4,424 of JAKEHX010000433.1, forward strand.
GCGGGCCACTGCCGCATCGCTGGCCGCCGCTTGCCGGGCCAAGGTCGAGGCGCGCTGTTGCCGGGCCTGGTCGTAGCGAGCTCGTGTTGCGGGTTCCGAAAGAATGGTCCACGCTTCGTTGACGAGGACCATCCGCTCGTGCGATCCACCGCAGTCGGGATGCGAGGAAACCGCTTGTGCAAGGAATGCCCTGCGGATCGTTTCCCGGTCAGCGCTGGGCGGGACGCCCAAGATTGCATAGTAATCAGGGAGCATGCGTGCCTCGGCACTTGAGCCGGCTGAGGCTCAGAAAAACGATCAGGAGGTAAGCTGCAGTCGCCTTCCCGTGGTCAGGAGCCAGACGAGGCCAACGATCTCAAAGACGGTAGCCGCGAAGCCCAAGGCGCACTGGAGAATCGCCAATCCTGGCGAACTCTCTTCACTGGCGCGGAAGTGCTGCACGCCGGGTTCCGAAGCTGCCGCCGCAAACACTAGAGCAGCCCATAACAACGAGACAATCAACCAGCCAAGGCTGACTCCCAGACCACTCGAGAGCAGAGCGAGGCTGATGCGTTTTCGATTCGTCAGCTGCATCGCTCCAAGAAAAAGCAGCACGGCCGCCGTCGCACTGATCATCAAGTCAACTAGCCCAACAATCACCTCCCAATCGAAGAGGGGCGAATCGTCGACAAATATCGGCGGACCGGCCAGGCAGCTCAGTTTGCTAAAGAGCCACAGCGTCGGATGGACGAATAACCCGTACGCGCAAATCCACCTTGCCATGTCTGGCAGTGGTTGGACGGGCGAATGCACAACCGGCCTGCGAAGGAAACTTGCCGATTCGCACGGAGCCTGCATGCGATCGCTGTCTGGGGAGCCAAGTTGACCTGAAAAGAGCGCATTCCAATTGCGTATCGGCTGCCAGTCCGTCGAGCCGACCGGGCACGCCAGAATATCCGTAGACAGTTGCCCTTCCTCAAGCAGGCGGACAATCTCAGATTCCGGATACGGGCCAGCGGGCGAGCCGTCTTGCAGCAGCCACCACTGCGGACCCGCGCTCGCCAACGCCGCCATGGATCAGGTCCCCTCGATTTGACTGCTGCGGATTCTGATTTCTTGTCTTCGCTACAATGTATACGATCGTCTGTCATAATATCGTCTGTATATTGATGGTCTGCAAGTCGCGATGCTGCGACCATGCAGCGAATCGAGGTACTTTTCGGCCAGGCGGTGCGGCGACGGCGGAATGAACTGGGCCTGTCTCAGGAGGAGTTCGCAGACAAGGCCGGAATCCACCGGACCTACGTGAGCTCGATTGAATTGGGCAAGGTGCAGATCAGCATTCGGATCGCCCACCAACTTGCCATTGCCCTCGAAACGCCACTGAGCAAGATGTGGAAGGAAGTCGAGCAGAATTCTAGATAGGAGAGACGCCTTCACTTTAAGTGTTGCGACTCATTGTTATCGCGCAGGCGAGTTTCTCAGCGTGCATCACTCCGACGAGCCCGGCGCCAAGGACGACTAGCTCGACAGCACCGCGTTGATGGTGCTTGGAGCGGTGGGCGGGGAAATGAAGGCTGGGGAACTTCCGATCGACATGAACGATGCCGTCACTTGACTCCTTGAGATCACAGTTATGGTCGCCCCCGCCAACCCCTACGAACAGAAATTCGCCGATTTCGTCCGGTTGCTTGCCGAATCGGAGGAGACACTGGTCGTGATCCATCATCCCCAGGTGATTGGCGATACGTATGAAGAGATGGTGGAGAGCCTCAACCGGCTGGCGGATGCCAGGAAGCATCTGGCGATTGTTCCCCGCAGTGAAAGGCGGGGCCATGCCCGTGGCTAAAGAAGAACCAAAGCGACTTGCACCTTCAACAGAAGCTGCCGCCCGGTACCAGTTTCGTCGTTTGCCTTTCTTCAACGTGGCCGCTGCCAGATTCGTGATCCCACAATTCGAGGCCCAGTTCGACATTCACTCCGCCACTACTGTTCCCGTGCGATCGTCGGCGCTCCGACATCGGGGGAAACGTGCCAGATTTCCACGGCCATCATTTTACCGCTTGTGAGCGGATGGTCCTTCTGGCGTTCATTTCAACCGACTCATGCCGACACTCCGCGACCGTCTCTCCAAAGCATTCGCCACGATTATCGGCAGGGACTGCCTCAACCGTTCCTATCGGCGTGCTCACTCGAAGCCATCGACTACAACAGTTGGCTTTCTAGCGCCGTTGACAAGATCGCGGGCGTCAAGGCGTTGTCGTACACTGTTGGAATGCTGCGGCCCGCAATCCCGCGGGATGCGCTCGTGGTCGTTTTGTCTTGAGTGGCGTTCTCGGACATGGGTCGCTCCGTTTGCTACCACGGCAGCGTCCTGCGCCCGGTCGGGCGGAAAAATCCCCGCGCTGTGCCGAAAACCTGGAAGAATTTCCTCTCGCTCTAACCTCTTTCGGCAACAGATCTTCCGACGAACCGTTGCCCGACACTTGTTCAAACGAGGACCAGACTAGTCACGCCCGTCCTTTCAAATCAGCGGATCATTTTTCGCCACTCATCCATGACCATGCGAGAGGAGGACAGATGACGAAGCCCAAGTCCTACGATTGCGAAGGCGGCGACTGCCTCTTCAAGAATTTGTTGGTGCGTCGTTGGGCGGAGCGAATCTTGAGTCAAACGCGCCTGCGGCATGTCGAAGTCGAGGATGTCGAACAGGAGCTATGGGTGGCCCTGCTTGAACTTGACGCCGGATTCTCGCGGACGGTGCTCGCCCCGTGCGCCGCCAAACGCGTTCTGCGAATTGCGGCTGCCACGGTCCTTCGCAAACTCAAAGCCGAACAAGATTGCAAAGCCGAGAGCAAACAGCGACGGATCGATCCTCATTCCATTCGTTGCCCACGGCAATCGGGTGAGCAGAACGCGATTGACCTTGCGCACGATGTGGCCATCGTTGTCACCAACCTGCCCTGGCGCATGGGCCGGTTAGCCCGGCGACTGATGGACTTCTCCAGCCCGGAAGTGGCTGCTCGCCTGCGAGTTTCCAGCTCCGCCGTTTACGCCATGATCGCCCGGATTCGCAAGCGATTTGTCATGTCTGGAATGGTCGAGAAACGGGCGGCGTCATTGCCACGGAAATCCGATAACCACCATTGACCGGAGTGGACCTAATGCCTGCGAAAGTTGTTCCGACAACTGCCCGGTTTTAGGCCGTAAACTATTACTACAAAGCGACTTAGGAAAAGTGCGTAATTCTTGCCGGAGAAGCTTGAAAAGCAGATGGCGAGTGTTACCATGTGTACAGTTACCAAGTGCTAGCACTGGACTTGGCATCGCGAGCGAGAACCTAGAGGCGCTGGGCCAAAACCGCTCGCAGTTCTGACCCTCCCAGCCATCTTCGGCCTTTCTGGTCGTCGGGCAATCTGTGATGTTGCGGAAGAGCACGCGCAAGCTAGTCGCCAGCAGCCTTGCGCCAAGCCAATGGGCGGCCGGTGCTGATTTAAGGAAAGACAACCATGTTACGTCACTTCTCGGTTCCCAAGGTCCTGCGGATGACTCCCAACCGAATGCTGCAGGAGTTTTTTGGCCGCCTCGGTCACACCCTTCTGAGTTTGGATTGGCGGAAAGTCAGGGAGCACAACGTCGAGCCAGTCTTGACATCAATGAGCTGGCTGACCCGCGAGGCGCAAGACGAGATCGAGTGGGCACTAGCATCCGTCTTCGAACTGGCCTGCGAGTCCGGCGCTAGGGCCATAGTGGAAGTGGCCCACCAAGATGGACAGGCGGATGTTTTCGGGGAGCTGCCAGAGAATGCGTGTTGCTACGAACGGGCCATGTGGGCCTGGCTCAATCATCCCAAGATTTTTGAGCAGGCCTCGCTGATTCACCAAGTGGAGAGCTTGACTCGCTGGCGCAAACGAACCGGTTTGCCCCAGGTCCAGCCGCGGGCGACTCCCACAGCCACGCGCGAGCTGGCCGCCGCGCTGTCGCAGTGCCTGCGGCGCGAGGAGGGGCGCGGCCAGAACTGCACGGTCGAGTACTTTCGACGGCGCGACGGAGCGGATGTGTTCGTTGCCTACCCGGACGACTTTGTCCAAACAGTCTTGCTGCACGACGACCGCGGCCGGCTCGTACCGCGTCCCCTACGACAGACGTTTGAGATTGCGTTCGCCTATCAGGCAGACGAAGGAACGCTGGAGCTCTTTGCTCAGGTTGCGCCGACGCTCAAGCCCAAGCTGGAAAGCCTGTTCGGGCAGATCATCCTCGATGCCGATCTGGACGCCAGCAATAGCCCGAGGCCATACGATCTGAACCGGCTCAAGGATCGTTACTTCTGCCTGGAGACCGACCCCTCGGATCACGTTTCGGCGTCGATCGCTCGGCTCCGACTAGAAGTTCCGGACTATGGCCGATTTACGGTTGAACCCATCCGCAGCGGCAGGGGCGGCGATGTCTTTGAGGTGATCGATGACTGCTTGAACGGCCAGGCCGCTCCCTGGGAAGCCATCAATATCTCGATGGCAACGTTTCGCTTTCAATTCGCGGCGGTCAGCGGCCGGCAAGGGGGAACGCTGACGTTCGATGTCACGTTTCCCGACCACTGCTCGATCAAGAGCCGCCGCCCCGAGCGGATCGACTTGACGCGTAAGTATCTTCGCCGCTGGAGGATCTCCCGTGTCTAGTGTTCTCCAGTGGCTGCTGCTCCGCTGCGAACAGACCGAGCCGATCACGGTCTCGTTTGAC
>JAKEHX010000434.1 GCA_022614795.1 Planctomycetaceae bacterium
AAGCGGTCCATATTCCCGATCAGCTTCTCGATCAATCGCGTAACGATGATCTCTCCCAATCCGCTTTGGGGAGCAGGCTGGACGGAGTATGTGGCTTGAGCTGGGTAATACGCGGCTTGAGCCGGGTAGTACGCCGGCATGAAGTAGCCCGACTGCCCGGCCATGCAACAGCGGTGGTGCCAGCCGGCCTGGACGAAGGCATTGGAAGCACAAGACAGGAGGACGGCGAGAAACAGAACCAATCGCTTCATCGAATCATCTCGCTTTTGGAGGAGGCGAGCGGCTGGGAGACGACTAACGTGGGGAAGTGTAGAACAGGGATAATTTGAATGCAACTGGGAGTAATGGATAAGATGCCACACGCATTGCTAGGGGAAGAACCGTCGATATAGAGGGTAAAGCCAGTTGCAGTTAGCCGGTCGATTCGCTACTTTGCCTCGCAGCAGGCTCGGTGTCGGAGATGGTCGCGGCACCGCTAGATTGGAGGGCCTATGTCAGATCACGACTCTTGCGATGCGCGAGTTTCCAGGCGGCAAGTCATCCAAGCGGGGACGGCTATTGCGGCACTTGCACTGGGGCGACCTTTGGCGGCCCAGACTGCTGTCGCTGCCGAGAACGTTTGCATTGATCTTCCGATCGACAACCCGGAGGACCGGGCGGCAGCGGCGATTTCGCCGGCCGAATTTGCCTCTCAGCGGAGCACCGGGGAACTGACGACCGACGAACTTTCCGGCGACAGGCAAGCGGCTCTCAGCTCCGCGGCCAATGCCCTTCAGGTAGAGCGGCCCGAAGGGCCGACCGAGGCCGCGTTTAAGGACTTCTGGGAGGGGCGAGACCGCCTCGCAGTGTTTTTCCTGGAGGGATCCGCGGCGATTCGGAAGATCGTCCTCGATCAGGCCAATCGGTGGGCGGAGCACGCGAAGATCGAGTTCCGCCTGGCCGACCGGATGGGCGGTTCGGATATTCGCGTGACTTTCCGCCCGGGTCAGGGGCACAAGTCCTTCGTCGGCAGATCGGCCGGCAACCGGCCAGGCGACTGGACCATGAACCTGGACATGAACGATTCGAGCGTGGGCAGCGCCTATAACCTGGGAGTCATCCTGCACGAGTTTGGACATGCCCTGGGAATGGTGCACGAACATCAAAGCCCAGGAGCAGGCGGAGTTCGCTTCAAATCCGCCGCTGAACTGCTTCCCTATTTCAGCGTGCGCGGCCTCAGGACGATCGAGGCGATCGAATTCAACATCGTGCGGCGCTATCAAGCGTCGGAGCTGAAGCGATTCAGCGTGTTCGATCCGGATTCGATCATGCTGTACTCGTTTCCCGCCGAGCTCACGACCAACAACCAAGGGACGAAGCAGAATACGGTTCTTTCCGCCAAAGACAAGGAATTCGTCGGCCTGATGTATGGCACTCGCGGCGGCACGACGCCGGTGACGCCGGTGACTCCGGCGAAACAGACGCTCACGCTCGGCGGCGAGGCCTTGGAGGGGCGGCTGGCGGCCGGCGTAACAGCGGAATTCAACTTGAACATTCCTGCAAGCCAGGCAGGCAAGGACATCGCCATCGCGACGGCGGGCACAACGCAAGTGATGCTCCGGCTGCTCGATGCCGCGGGCCAAGACGTCACGCCCAAGGTTCCGCCCGGTCACGGCAGCTACGATCTGATGAACGAAATCATCTGGGTCAAGCTGCCAGCCGGCGACTACAAGCTCGCGGTGGCCCATCCGTCGCTGCTGGGAGGCGGGAGTTTCCGCATTCAAGCCAGGCCTGGCGGGTTTAATGGACCGCTGGTTCATCCCAATCGCCCGCTGTAGACCATCCGAGATCGGTACTGCGCCCCAATGTGTGCGAAGAAGGCATCTGTCCCCGCTGCCCGTGGAAAAAAGCGCCGCCGGTCGGCGCAGAAGAAGTCCGCGCCGACCAGCAAGGCGCGCCGCCGCCGATCGGCGCGGGCGGCGGCCCCTGCCAGTCCATCGGCTGCCAGCGCCGCTGCCGCCAGTGTGGCAGCCCAGCGGATCTTCAACTGCATTCGCTCGGTTGAGCGCCCGGGCGACATCGTTTTCAGCGCGGCCAGTTCCACGCTTTTGGCGCCGGATGGTGCGGTTCCGGCCAACAAGGACTATCGCGATCCCGCCTGGCCGGTCGGCGACCAGGGAAAGACGGGCGCCTGCGTCGGGTGGGCGGTGGGCGACGGATTGCTCCGCTGGCACTTCACGCAGAGCGGCGACCTCGCGCCCGGAGAGCGGCTGAGCGTGCGGTATTTGTGGATGGCGTCGAAGGAAATGGACAAGTTCGATTCGCGGCCAACTACCTTTCTCGAGGATGCGGGAACGGAAATACGAACGGCACTGGCGGTTGCTCACGATTACGGCGTCGTCCGCGAGAACGTCTTGCCGATGCAGGGAGGCCTGTTCGCGGCGCCTAGCGAACAATTCTTTGCACTGGCCGGCCAAATGAAGGCCGAAGTTTGCACGCCGATCGACAAGCATGTCTTCGTGCTCCAGCGCTGGCTCGCGCGGCAAGGGCCCATTGCGGCACGGCTCTTGGTCGATCGTTCGTTCCTCCTCGCCAGTCCGGCACAGCCGCTTTTGTCCCAGTTCGTCCCGCTGACCAACACATTTCAAATGGGCCACGCCGTGACACTGGTAGGCTATTTGACCGATCCGGCCAGCGGGCTCGTATTCATCATCCGCAACAGTTGGGGGACCGGATGGGGCGACAACGGGTTTGCCCTGGCCACCGCGGATTACCTCATGGCGGCCTTTAACGAATTCTTTGGGATTTTCCGGTAAATGCGATGGGGCGGAGCTGGGACACAGGTAAGCGCCGGCAAGCGCCCCTGGCAAGCACTGACGGTTGAATCGATTGACCGCTTGCACCACGCACCTCTGAATGTTTTGCCAGTCCCGCAGTCGAACCAACATGTAGCCCGGACAGGGGACGCGCTGCGTCCGTTGTCGCGCCACCCTTCGAAGTGAGGCAGGACCATGCTCGCGCGCACGCTGAATCGACTGGCTGCTTGTCTGGTAGCCGCGGGTGGACTGCTCCTCCCCTTGGCGGCCGATGCGGGCGACTGCGGTTGCGAGGATGTTCCAGCGGCGAGCGCGTGTCACCATCACCACCACCATTATCGCCACCGCACTTGCCACCGCTGCTCGACGTTGCCACCCAGCGGCATGGTCGTTCCTTCGATGGCGATGCCAATGATGGCGGCGCCGGTCATGGCTGCTCCCGTGAGCTACACGCTGGCCCCGCCAACCTATTCGCTCGCGCCCGTGCAGGCCGCGCCGCAATATCAACTTCAGCCGTCGACGTGTGCAGGCACCAGCGCGCTCACGCAGGATCAACTCGTCCGCGCTCTGGCCATGCTGACTAGCCCAGGCGCCGGCAATGCCGCCACGGCCCCCGCATCCGCTCCCAACCAATCGCTCGAAGGCCGCGTTGCGGACCTGGAGCGCCGAGTGCAGACCCTGGAGGCGGTGACGAGGGAACTTGAGACGTTGTCCAAGGACACGGTCGATGTGCTCAAACGTCACGCGGCCGAATTGAAGGCCCTCTCCGGCAAGTGATCTCCCTGAGCGGACTTTGCTGGAAATGCCGACGCTGACGGTCGCACCCGGCCAACTGCGGATGCGGATAGCGCCAGCAGGTTGAGTTTGACCGCGAAAACCGCCGATGCAAAACGTAGCGGTTGTTCGCCCACAGCCCCACTCACTGGCCGCGGGAATCCCTACGATGCGGTTGGCCTTAATCCTGTTATTCATCTGGATGCCTGCCGGAGTCGTGGCGGCTGAATGGTACGGACCGCCCCCGCTCGGCCCTTCGTGCGAAGCCCCGCGACAGCCCACTTGCGACGTTCCGCCCCGCGCTCCCGAGCAGCCGCCGCGTGCGCCTCAGGCTCCGCTCGCCGTGCCGCAGGGAATGTTCGTCCAGCCGCCGGCCAGCGGCGCGGTGCGCGGACCCGTTGAGCAACGCGGAATCGAGGGCCTGTCTATTACGTTTCCTGAGCTGACGTTCCAACTGCCGTGCATTCGCCTGCCGGCCTGTTTCCGGACGCGATCGGATGCCCGGATGGAACTGAGTCCGGGCGTGGCTCCTTACGTGCAGAGCGCCATGGTTCCGGCGCCGGCTTATGCTCCCGCGATGATCTACGCGCCGCCGGCTGCACCGCCTGCCAGCCCGAAGCAGCCAACTCCCCCCTCAGCACCCACCGAGGACTATCCGCCGCGTGCTCCCGGTTGCGACGCGCCTCGCAGCCCGTCGTGCGATCACGCCGCGCTCGAGGAGCGGTTGCGAGTGCTCGAGGCAACGGAACGGCGATTGCTCGCCCATATTGCCGAGTATCAGCAGTTGGCACACGCGGCGAGCGACGCCCGCGCTCGTATGCACGGGGCAACGATCCGCGACGTTCCGGCAGCCGCCGGCCAGCATCTCGAAAACCCGAACGTTGCTCCTGGGCACTCTTCCTGGAATTCGCCGCAGCCGATTCGTTATGACGGTCCACAGCCGCAAAACGCGCCCGCGCCGCAATACTCCGCTCAGCCCGCGGCCTATATCACCGAGCCGGCGCGGATGCCTGCCGAGCGCCACTGGATTCGCGAGCCCGCGGTTCCGGCGGCGCGGATCACGGGCTTTCGGCCGATCGCACCGTAGCGGTTTCCTGACACGTCCGGGATGCACGGCCGCGCTATCCGGCAGCCCCCTATCGCGCCCACCAGCTATCGGCATAGATCCGGTTGCGCACCGGCTCGGGCAGCGGCTGGGCATAGTCGCGCGGCCGGCCGCCGACGACCTCCGGCCCCGCATCGACGTCCGGATACGGATCGTGCACCGTCGCCCGCAGTTGCTGCTGCTCGACGGTGCCCGGCCGGAAGAAGTTCCACCGCGAGCCCGCACAGCCCGCCGACATAACCGCGCAGCCCATAGCCGCAAGCATTCCCAATACGAGCGGCAAGCGGCTGGGCATGGCACACATCCGTGCAAGCGGGCAATCACGAAGGCCGCGGAGTATAGGCCGCACGTCCTGGCGGCCCAAGCCAATTTCGCGAATTCCGCGCCTATCGTTGCCAGCATCGACGTGCCAGCATGCCCAGCTTGAGCATTCTTCCACGGGCGCGGTCGTAACGCCTTACGGCAGATAGATATCAAGAAACTCGCTCCTTTCCTGCGGGACAACCGTCAAATCGCGGCAACTGGCCGGCACGAGCAGCGTCTGACCGCTCGCCAGCGAAAAGGTCGAAACCTGATCGCTCGCGGTGAGTTCCCCCGCCAGCACGCTCAAGATATGAAACCGGTTGTCTGTCTCCACGCGCTGCGGGCCGTCGATCCGCCACCGGTCGAGCACGAACTTGTCGCACTCCACCAGCCGCTCAACTTGCGGCTGGCTGGCCGGCTTGGGGCGACAAGGAGCGACGGCTCCGGCCGAATAGTCGATCGCCGCCAGCGCCTGTTCGATATGCAGCGTCCGCGGCTTGCCATCGGGCCCGACCCGGTTCCAATCAAACAGCCGATACGTCGTGTCGCTGGCCTGCTGGATTTCGGCGACGAGCAGACCGGCTCCCAAGGCGTGAACCGTGCCGGCGGGAATGAAAATGCAGTCGCCCACCTGCGGCTCGAAGGCGTGCAGGCACGCCTCAACCCCGCCGCGATCGACCTCGCGGGCCAATCGCGCGCGATCGACGCCGCTTCGCAGTCCGGCGTAGACGCGGCTGCCGGGCCGCGCATCGAGAATGACCCAGGCCTCCGTCTTGCCCAGGTCCGGCGGATCGAGCCGGGCTGCCGCGGCATCGTCAGGATGCACCTGCACCGACAGATTTTGCTGGCAGTCGAGATACTTGAAGAGCAGCGGAAATCGCGACTGCGGCGCGTGCCGGCCAAACAACTCCGCCCCGTGCAGTGCCACGACGTCCGCCAGCGCCATCCCCGCGAGCGGACCATTGGCCACGATCGACTGGTCCGCGCCATGATCGACGACTTCCCAGCTCTCGGCATAGTCCGAGCCGTCCCCGATCGGCTTGCCGAGCACCGTCCCCAGCCGGCGTCCACCCCAGAGGTAGCGCTTCAGGAGCGGACGGAATTGGAGGGGGTAGAGCATGGGAAATGTCGAATGTCGAAAGTCAAATGACGAATGCGGGGCAGCTCACGATCGAAATTACCAGCGCCCCCGTCCTTCGTCATTTGCTGTACTATCGGAGATTGCTTGACCCCATCCACCTCGCGTGGTTGGTGAAAATGATGGCGCGCTAAGGAACACTTCAATCTGTCCCATTTTCTCTTTTCCAGCCGGTCGCCGCGCCGCGGCGCCCGGCGGGTCAAGTAGGCGGGGG